>CAZFWL010000474.1:0-3624 GCA_964522775.1 uncultured Halomicronema sp. | reverse complement strand
CCTGAATCCAGACAAGAATTTCCTCATCACTTAATATTCTATTTTTCCTAAAGAGTGAACCTTTTTCTAATTCCGAGAAATCCCTTTTGAAGTGAGCAATTGATGGTTCCAAAAGCTCTATTGTCAATAGATACTCCCAAAAACGCGGTTTGCTTAACGCAATGTTCAATGCTTTCTCTGTTTCACCGATATATCTTTCTCTAAGTTCAGTTTTAAAGAAGCGCTCTAGTTGAACTCGAGTAATCCCCTCTGTACGATCTTCCTGTCGGACATATATCGTGCCTTTTCGAACCATGACATCCTTTTTGTCATTTTTAGGCCCACCACAATCTTTGGCAACAATATAAGGTGGGTTTGAGCCCAGAATTCTAATCACACCGAATTCACTATTCTCAATAACCAATGCTTGATACTCTATTTTTGGCAGAGGATCTATAAATTCAGATGCAATTTCATTCAGACGAGTTTGCTCTAATCCCGTCAATGCTTTCCCTGAAGGATGAAATTGCTTATCCCAAAGACCGATAATTAAGTAGCTTGGCTCGGTATTATTAGCCATTGCTACAACGTCCTTTATGAATTCAGCTTTCTCTGCTGGAGTCTTAAGTTTCAGTTCACTCTTTGCATCAACAGTCTTCCATTCTGTTTTTGTAGATTGCAGTCTTTTAATGATTGCCTCTATCTCTGCTCTTTGAATATTAGTTTTCATATACTGATAAGTCTTGTGAGTAAGCCTTGATACTATGAATCACCTGTCATATGAGTGAGTCCAAAACATTTGTAATAACGATTGGATTGTTGCAGGAACTCAAGAAGAGTATTCCCATGTTGTTGAATGGGGGACCCAGAAAAAATCTTGCGAGACGTATGCTACTAATCCAGCATTATTTTCGTATCGCTCAAAACAATAACGGCCACATAAGCAATACAAGAACACTAAAAGCTGTCAAGCAGTATTAGTAGGTGAACCTTAACTGCCTATATGAGGGCTCTGCACTCCACACTGTAGAACGGATCAACTATAGAGGCTGAAACGACGCCAGAAGCCAGGCTTGAACCGCCGACACGAGAATTTTCAGTTCTTAGATGCATTCCTCTAAAGATATGCGAACCCATGAACTATAGAGGCTGAAACGATGCCAGGAGGCGGGCTTGAACCGCCGACACGAGGATTTTCAGTCCTCTGCTCTACCAGCTGAGCTATCCCGGCTTAAGCGCAAAACTTAGCGCTTGATTAAGATAACAGACCAATTGAACCAACAGCAAGCATTTTCCTGAAAATCAGCGAATTTGCCGTGTTTGGGGCGATCGCCCCTTTCATCTCTAGCCAGCCCGCTCTCAGGGCCACTCCTTATGGAGCATTAATCTACGGGGCGCAGACGGGCGACCTTGAGTAAAAACTCCCCTGAACCCTGACCAGCATAAGAGCGCACTCTTACGGTGTAAGTACCTGATTCGGTAATGCGGGCAAAGAGTAGAGAATTAGTCGTCCCATCAGGGCCGTCATCATTCTCACCGACAGTGGTGCCATCAGGCCCGAGCAACGTCACCAAGGTGTCGAATTCTTCTGATAGCAAATCGATCGCGACTTGGTCACCATCTTCTAGTTGAACGGTGTAATCTCGGGCAAAACCGCCGACGCCAGTGGGGATATCTTCGTCAGATAAGGTATCCGTGATTTCTCGACTGCTCGGCAACGGAATGGGGCTGTAGACCGAACTTTGGGCCTGGGCTGTTGCCGTCGTGAGGCCAAGCGTGCAAGCCATGGCGAATGGCATCCAGACCCATGAACCAACGTAGCGGGATAACTTCATAGATTTCTTTTTGGGAAAGATTTTCTGTGCCATTATGGCTCAGCTTAGTCAGGATGCAGCTCTAAAGCTACAAGCTGATCACAATTGCAACACTTTAGCGCGGCACATCGGGCTTGTAGAAATCATCTTTGGTCGGGGCTTGCGAGCCGCCGTCGGGGTTGATGCAGCCGGGTTTATTCACATATTTGCAAACCCGAGCCCACAGACGTGCCCGCGTACCCGGTGGCCCCGCTGAAAACTGGACGCGATCGCCGCCCACGACACCGACTTGAATTTTCACCCCACAAATTGGGCAGGTTTGAGTTTCCATATCGTGATTACGAGAACTCGACTGCATTCATCATCTCAAGAATTGTGAGTTTTCGGGCGATGGAGATATCATCACTAGTCTTGTTACCCGTTGAAGGGGCATATCTGAGGCGACCAGGTTAGCGCAATAGGCGATCGATCATGCTCTGCGCCTGAGAAGCATAGCCGCCGCCAAATAAATTGAAGTGGTTGATGATGTGATAAAGGTTGTAGAGAATTTTGCGGGTTTCGTAGCCCGGCTCTAGGGGATACGTGTCGTCATAACCGTCATAAAAGGGCTGAGGGAAGCGACCAAATAATTCCGACATGGCGATATCCACTTCGCGATCGCCATAATAGGTCGCCGGATCTAAAATCACCGGAGTGCCATCGACGGTGACCGATGCATTGCCCGACCACAAATCACCATGCACCAGGGACGGTTCGGGCGTGTGGCCCGCCAGTAGCGCAGGCACAGCCGCCATGAGCTCTTCCTGCCGCCGAAAGTTACCGCGCCGGTTTGCCAACTGAAACTGATATCGCAAACGGTGCTCGACATAAAACTCGACCCAGTCTGCCGTCCAGGGGTTCTTTTGGGGCGTGTCGCCAATGGTGTTGTCGCGCTGCCAGCCAAAGCCGCGATCGCTGGTTACGCGATGCATCGCGGCTAAGTCCTGCCCCATTTGATACCACGAGTCACTGCTGCTGTTCCCCAGGGGCAAATACTCCATCACGATGTAGCAAGACCCCTCAGCAGTTCCCCAGCAGAGCGGCTGCGGTACCCGAATAGTCTCGGTTGCGGCCATCTCCCGCAGGCCCAAGGCCTCCGCCTCAAACATGGCGTACTGACTCGCTTGGTTCAGCTTGAGGAAATAATCGCGATCGCCATCGGAAATGCGAAAGGCCTGATTGATACTGCCGCCACCCACACTGCGGCGGTCTTGTAGATCAAACGGCTGTCCGGTTGCACGGGCAATGTCTTGGGCAATGGTGGTCCACATAGGCAAAATCAGCGCATCGAGCGATCGTGAAGCTGGGCACAAAAGTTTTGTATCCTGCTCTAGTGCAGCATCGACGGGCGTATTGAGTCAAACCTTTCTCACCCTCGCCTCACCCTGCTGCGCCCATCAAATTCCTTTTTCTGCCCGCCGTTATGACCTCCTCTTTGCCTGTGTCTTACGTCTCTGCCGAATGGTTGGGGCGGCCGTCTCCCGTCGTGGCTCCTGAGTTGGTCGGTTGCACCTTAGTCCGTCAACTGGCTGATGGCAGTGAATATCGGGGGCTAATTGTCGAAACTGAAGCGTATGCCCCGGATGATCCGGCCTGCCATGCCTATCGTCGCCGCACCGCCCGTAATGAAGTGATGTTCGGCCCACCAGGCAGCTGTTACGTTTACCTCATCTATGGCATCTATCACTGCATTAATGTCGTCACTGTTACGTTTACCTCATCTATGGCATCTATCACTGCATTAATGTCGGCACTGGGCACCGTATCCGCATCAGTGACGACATTAATGCAG
>CAZFWL010000473.1:0-3625 GCA_964522775.1 uncultured Halomicronema sp. | reverse complement strand
GAGGAGATGGCTGCAGAACTCGGGGTCGAATGGATTTGGGATGAGCAGGGCCAAACCTCAGCGGATAAAGGGTTCGATCAGTTGGAGCAAGAAATTACTGAGGCCAAAGCGATTTCGCAACGGATCAATAATGAAGAAATCAAGCCGTTGAACCGAGCACTAGAAGCCGAGCGCCAAACAGTGGAAGGCTACGCGGAGGCCAAAGCGCTAAGAAATGCTGGCCAAAACTGGGAAAAGGCCAAGAAGCAACAGGCAACAGCGCAAATGGTGATTGATGTGCTGGCACCCAAAAAAGCTGTTTGGGATGCCATGACTGAAGTCGAGCGAGAACTTGCGCCCCCTGAAGCTGTATGGACCCGCAAAGATGGTGAAGATTGGGATTATCAGCAAAATCAGATTAGCAAAGCGCAGGCCATCATTGATGAGATAGAAGCCACTTATTCGGTCGAAGAGCTGACCGAGTCTAAGAACACCTTCAATGCGTTTATTAAAAACGAGATTCGTAATCATGAAGATGCGGAGTTTCGGGAAAACTACCGCGCTTTAGAAGCCGATAGAAAGCAGTGGAGTGACGCGAAGAAGCAGCAGGATAGGTTAGCCAACACCTTAAGAAAGGAACAGCAAGCGCTATCTGACTACATCAAAAACACTCTCGAAGCAGTCCGTCAAGAGAGCTTGGCTGACCGTTTGGCTAAGGCAGCGGCGGCAGCAGAGGCTGATAAAGCTTTGGAAGAGGAGCTGGGTGGTCCCCGGACAGAAAATTCTGGGATTCCGACAACTCAGGCGGAATTTGAAGCAGCGATCGCTCCCCAGTCTGAGGACGCTGTATCAGTGCCTGAACCAGCGACTATCTTCGGAACTTTAATGGCCCTTGCAGTTGGGCGCAAAGCGAGCAAGCGCAGCCGCAAACTTCAGTAAGTTCTACCTTCAGAGTTGCCAGACGACCTCTCTCACACGTTGTCGTCTGGTTGGTTTTCCTCAGAAACCGGATACCCGAATGGGCAGTAGCTGCTGGCTCAAGTGGCTTCTGCCTTTTTTTCAGTCGACTCATTTTTGGGAAAACTGGTCAAACTTTCATCAAATGCAGAATGTCATGGATACGATGCTGAGCGTTGCAGAAGGGCTAGATGCTTCGGCAGAATTGCGAATGAGCTTTCATGGGGTGTAGCCATGACACTATTTAAGGACGAGTGAGATGGGCCAAGATTGCTATCCTGCTACGCTGGCCATCATCAACCGCAGGGTCGTAAAGAAAAGTGGCCACTCAGGATAAGTCGGCACGAAGGTCAGCAGGCGATCGATGAATAAGATGTGGGTGGCGCTGTCATGAGTGACGAAACCGACAAGCACGACTGCAAGTACGCTGAGATGATTGATAGATAAATTAAATCGATCTACTAGGAGCTTGCTAGCTCTAAACTCACGATTTGAGCGGCGGAGTATTAGTGAAATGAGCTCTTTGCGAGAAGAATTACTATGCTTAAAAACAATAGCTGGAGAGAATTCTGCGGTTTTGATGCTGGAGAAAATGCTGAGGATATTCAATTTGACTGTGGAGAGAAAAAGTACCGTATCTGATATCAGTGTATTTTATGTTTTGCGGCAACATCATCCCCTTTAGATAGATTTTTTAGGCAAATATCACTCTTGATGTATAAATTTTGCGCTTTTCATGCTGGAGCTCGTGCCAAGACTGCTGTCGTCAGCCAACTCAGTCAATACCTGGCCTATCCTGCTGGAAACGTTAGGTTGAAGCCCCGAGATCGGCAGTGTGCAGAGGCGGAGACTCAGCGAGGCTAGACTGTAAACTCTGATGAAAGCGGCAATGGCCCATCGATAAATCGAACATGTGGAAGCCGTATTCTCGAGATAGCGCTTCAAAAACCTTCAGACCTCGGACACTATTCCCATGTTCATCCAACGGGGGTGAAAAGACGGCAATGCCCGCTTGATTAGGCACTACTGCAATCAGGCCACCGGAGACGCCACTCTTGGCTGGAATGCCTACCCGAAAGGCCCATTCTCCGGCAAAGTTATACATGCCGCAGGTGTACATGACACTAAGCACATCGCGCACATACTCTGACTGCAAGACTTGTTCGCCGGTTATGGGATGTTGTCCTTGGTTTGCTAAGGCGGCTGCCATGGTCGCCAAATCCTGACAGGTCACCAGCAGGGCACATTGTTGAAAATACAAGTCAAGGGCTTCTTCGATATCGCCATGCAGCATGCCGAAATTGAGCATGAGGTGAGCCATTGCCCGGTTACGATGACCGGTTGCCCGTTCGGATAAAAAGGTCGAAATATCGACGTAAACATCTCTGCCGACATAGCGCTGAAACATTGCCAGTAGGCGATTGAGCCGCTCAGTGGGCGTGGTTCCTTTAATTAAGCTGGTGGTCGCGATCGCTCCCGCATTGATCATTGGGTTGTCAGGCCGATGCGATGTTTCATCTAACCGAATGTGGGAATTAAACGGATCGCCTGTGGGTTCAACGCCGACTTTTTCCAGCAGGCGATCGCGCCCCCAATCTTCCATGGCCATGCCGTAGGCGAACACTTTGGAAATGGATTGAATCGTGAATTCTTGTTGGCAGTCACCCACTTGAAAGATACGGCCATCTAAGGTGACGATACTGATCGCAAATTGACGAGCGTCAGCCTTGGCTAACTCAGGAATGTAACTGGCTACCTGCCCATCATTGAGATCTCGATATTCTTGGTGCAGCTGTTTCAAGAAAGAATCAATCGGTGCCACCACGTTATGTTCACCTTGGCGTAATGAAACTGACCGGCAAAATTATCTACTGATGTCACCATATCAGGTGAATTTGCTAAAGACGATTGCGTTCCGCAGACATTATCGGCTCGCGATTGGCCTAAGGGCATCCGACGCTGCCAAGAAGACTTCCGCTCTATGGGTATGGCGCACTCAAGCTACAAAATCGAGCAATAAAAAAGGGTAAGCATGACACTTACCCTCTGAACCTCTGACTGGGAGACAATGTCTCCTAGTTATTTAGGATCGAAGTCTCACCAAGACCTAAGAGACTCAAATCCAATGGATTGTAAAAACTACATCAGACCCAGCTGAGACAAAATGCCCTGACCGGTGATGACTTCGGTAGCGATGCCAATTACGAAACCCAGCATTGCCAAACGGCCATTCCAGTTCTCTGCAAAGTCGGTGAAACCAAACTTACCTTGTTCTTCAGTCATGTTACAAACCTCTATTGCTTCAAGGGGATGACAGGCTTTAACAACCTCTTGTTTACAAATGTAACCATTCTCTGGAGAATTTGCAACATTTCTTTAATATCTCCTCCTGTCGGTATAGAAGTCTTTCTAGGGAAGGGCTTGGGCGCTGCCGCCGCCGCGTCTAACGGGTTCGGAAACGGCGGTTGCGATGCCTTCTGGCTTGACAAAGATACCAGTGGCCGCGCCGATTTCGTTGGTAGAGGTCAATTGATGGCCCTGAGCCAATAGAGCTTGGCCGACTGCTGTGTTTTCGAACCCTTGGTCAACGAGGGTGGTGCCACTATTTCGTTGCGACAATCGTGGGGCCGCAATCGCGTCTTCCAGTGTCAAGCCAAAGTCCATCACATTCACGGCAATGTTCAAAACG
>CAZFWL010000472.1:0-3641 GCA_964522775.1 uncultured Halomicronema sp. | reverse complement strand
CCCATGATGCGAGGCAAGCTACGGCGTTGTGCCCACCGACCATTCCCATCCATAATCACCGCAACGTGATGCGGCAGTCGGTCGCGGTCGAGATTCGATGGTAGAGAAGCGGTCACAAGTGGCTCAGCGGTCATTGTTTTCCACGAGGAGCAGAGGATGGGACAAAGGGAAGGCGCTGCCAAAACAAACGCCCCTGTTTAAGCAACCGTTTGCTCAAACTTCGCAGTTGAGGTCTGACCGAGTCTCGATCAGTCGATAATGCAAGGCGATCGCTCAACAGCTCCCTTAGTTTACTGCTCGTTAGGGGCCGATTTAGCTTTCCCCTCTCAGCCAGCGAAATTGAGCCAGTTTCTTCAGACACCACGATGCAAAGACAGTCTTCAACTCGCTCGGTGATACCCATCGCTGCTCGGTGACGGGTTCCCAGTTGGCGCGAGGCCGAACGTTCGGAAATGGGCAAAATTACTCCAGCTGCCAGTACCCGCGATCCCCTCACTAGAATGGCGCCGTCGTGAAGTAACGTGCTGGTTTGAAAGATGGTTTGCAGCAGCTCGCGGGAGATCTCCGCATTCAGTCGTACCCCCGGCACCGAAAAATCCCGTTCGTCGATCGGGCGATCCGTTTCCACAATAATGAGTGCCCCAATCCGATTTTGGGACAATTCTTTGACGGCATCGACTAATTCATCAATTGCGTTATTCGGTTGGGGAACGAGTTCTCGATCAGCAATGACGAGTAGTTGCCCCAACCGCCCGCGGCCAATTTGCTCGAGTAAGCGACGGAATTCTCCCTGTAAGATAAACGCCATGGCTACCGCCGAGCCAATGACTAGCTTGTCCAACACAAAGGCTAGAAGTGCCAGCCCTACGTTGCGACTAATGGTTGCAGCCAGCAGCAAAATGATGAATCCCCGCACCATCCACAAAGTTCGGCGCTCACCAATGAGCACTAGCAGGGTATAAACCAGCAGCACGACCAGTACTCCATCCAGGAGTCTCAATGGCCATCCCCCTAGAAATTCGAGGATTATCTGCCCTTGCTCCCAGAATTGCCCCATGTGCAGTGCCGTAGCTTCATTCCCAACGGGTGACGGACGGTCAATCGATGCTAAAGCATAGCGCCCAGTTAAGGTGAATATCCTCACATGTCACTGGTCTGATGAGAACTGCGAGCGCCTATCTGATCAGGCCAATGGCGCTAACTGACGCTATGCATGATATTGACGTTATTCCGAGTCTGCCACAGCGGTGGCCATCAAGCCTGCTGGCAAACAGTCATGACGGATCAAATCCTGTAACGTCTCTCGCTGAATAATGAGATGAGCTTCTCCCGCTTTTACCAAGACCGCTGCGGGTCGAGGCACGCGATTATAGTTAGAAGCCATGCTGTAATTGTAAGCACCCGTACCTGCCACAACAATAACGTCATTTGCCTCTAGCGCGGGTAGGTAAGCTTCTTGAATCACGACATCGCCAGATTCACAGTGCTTGCCTGCCAGGGTCGTTTTTTCCGTTAATGGGGCCGACATCTGGTTGGCGGCAAGAGCCCGATATACCGACTGATAAGTAATAGGGCGCGGATTATCCGACATGCCGCCGTCTACCGCGACATAGGTACGGATACCCGGCACCGTTTTTTGACTGCCTACTTTATAAGCTGTGACAGCAGCAGCGCCGATGAGCGATCGCCCCGGCTCTGCAATCAATTTGGGGAGCGGCACCCCTTGAATTTCGCAAGCTTGTGCTACGGCTTCTGCCACCGTCTTTACCCAAGTGTCAATGCTAGGGGGATCATCTTGTTCGGTGTAGCAAATGCCCAATCCGCCACCGATATCGAGTTCTGAGATGGGTAAACCGTATTCAGTTGCCTTTTGTAGCCACTGCACCATTACCCCAGCTAAGTCGGCATGGGGTTGTAATTCAAAAATTTGCGAGCCAATATGGGCATGCAGCCCTAAACATTGCAACTGAGGCTGCTGGGCCACAAATTGAAATACCTCTTCAATTTGGTCTGGATCGAATCCAAATTTGCTGTCTAAGTGCCCAGTGCGAATATATTCATGCGTATGGCACTCGATCCCCGGCGTCAATCGCAAGAGAATGGGCACAGTTGTGTCGGCGGCATGGGCGAGTTGGCTGAGAGATTTCAGCTCAAACCAGTTGTCTACAACGATGCGACATCCTGACTCGATGCCTTGCCGGAGTTCGTCGATGGACTTGTTGTTGCCATGAAAGTAGAGGCGATCGCTAGGTACCCCGGCTTTGATCGCGGTCAGCAACTCGCCTCCTGAGACCACATCAATTCCCAGATTTTCTTGATTGACTACGGCACATACCGCCAGACAGTTCCACGCTTTGGAAGCGTAGATCACTAGGGATTCGCCTGGATAGTATTGTTCCAGGGCGTCCCGGTACTGCTGGCAAGCGGCTCTCAAGGTGTCTTCGTCCAATACATAGAGTGGCGAACCATAGCGTTCGAGGAGCTGCGGCACATCGCAGCCGCCGACGAACAAATGGTCATTGTCGCCAACTTCAGCCGTCAAAGGTAACAAGTTTTGATTCGGCGAAGTGCTGCGCGCCGACAACGTCGCTGCATGGGCCGCTAAATAACTCAAGCTCGTGCGAGGAGAATCGACTGTAGAAACCATAGAAATTGCTAATGAGTGAACAAACAACTTAGACCCCGAGGCCTGAGGGCAGCAGAGCCGGTTGACCGAGCGCAGCCCAAGACCCTAGTGTACAATCGACAACTACGTCCTTGCTCGCTCAGTCACGCTCATTTATGTCTGTGCTCTGCCGTCCTGTAGCCTCTTCAGATTTACCGGAGGTCATCACATTAGACCATCGATGTTTTGGTGGATTATGGAACGAAGATGGCTATAGTCGGGAAATCGATAGCCCCAACAGTGACTTGCTACTGGTGGAAACTCAGGTGACCGAGCAGCCCTACATTATCGGTGTTGGCTGCTTGTGGGCCATTCTCGACGAAGCTCACATCACATTGCTCGGCATTGATCCATCCTTTCAACGGCAGGGGCTAGGGGGTTGGTTGCTCATCCATTTATTACTCGCGGCTAGCGATCGCGGCCTGACTCACGCGACCTTAGAAGTTCGTCAATCTAACCAAGCCGCCCTTGCGCTGTATGAGTCTTTCGGATTCCAGGTGGCTGGCGAGCGAAAACGCTACTATGCCGATGATGAAAGCGCTTTCATTCTCTGGCGCAATCACCTACAAGATTCAGAGTTCTTGGCCGAATTACAAGCTCAAAGACATCAGTTCATTGCAAAACTGTCCAAAATTGTCGCCACAGAAGCCTTGTAACCACTCTCGCCTTCTATTCAGTCGCAGTACTACTGCCGGGTTATCGACATTCGCTGTTGAGGATCACTGCACTTGCGATCGTCGCAATAAAACTTTGGAGAACGTAGCCGTCACAATGCTGCGGCGAGAATTGGCAAAAACTCTGAGTGGCGGACGGTTTTCACCACTGTGTCCGGTGCCACAAATCGCCAATACCCCTGTGCTAGAATCACTGTAACCAGCGCCCAGCAGGTATTTGGAATTCCACTAATGTTTGAACGCTTCACAGAAAAAGCCATTAAAGTCATCATGCTTGCCCAGGAAGAGGCCCGCCGATTGGG
>CAZFWL010000471.1:0-3644 GCA_964522775.1 uncultured Halomicronema sp. | reverse complement strand
GGAAAAGACGATTGTGATGCCCACTCAGCCGCCATTTCGTGAGAGTGAGAGGCCGCTTCAAAGTCATCTAAAAACAATATTTCGTCAATCCCTTTGTGCCGCCAGATGAAGTAGCTTTTGGGAGGAAAATCTGGCGCTAACGACTCTAGTCCTCTTTCTTGCAGTGCTACCGCCCGCTCGGGTTCACCCGCAAATAGCGAGACACTGCTAGAGATATATTCGTAAGGCAAGTAAGCGTAAGGATCGCGATCTAGAATGACGTCGAAATAATCACCGCTAAGGCGATAGCTTGTTTCCTGGCGATATTCAAAATTGCCAAAATACTGCAAAAAATTTAGAAAGACCCAGTCAGCCCAAAGATTACGAAACCCAAAATCAGGCAGTGACTTTAGCAAAGTTAGCTGTAACTCTCGCTGTTGCTCTTCATTCGCCGCGTTTGCCGCCAGGCTAGTTGGATCAGGATTTTGAATAGATGTTAGTCGCTGATGTTGCAGACCGAGAATTGACGCGATGAGGATGGCTAAGCCGACGGTTGTGCCCGCATAAAGAGACCAGCGATTTTTTGGAAAGTTCATACTCAACTTGCTAGATGTCATATAGAAGAAGACATCACGCTCCCAGTCTAGCGGTCGAAACTGTCTTCAACTTAATCCGGCGCAGCTTTAAAGACAGTAATGGCTCTGTCAACACTGACAGAGCCATTAGAGACTGTTCAAAGTCTAATGTGAGGTTAGAACTTAGTTCACTGGCTGCAAATCACCACACCAATCTTCAGGGGTCGCATCATCGCCTTGATCAGTCGCATCGGGTGCGTTGGCAATGCCACCTGCTTCTACATCACCACCAGCTTCACGGCAGATGAGACCAGCTGTCACGCTCTTGGTTGCCTCGTTGTCGCCACCTTCATCTTGAATCACGGTTTCAACATAAGAGATGCCAGCAAAGCCGCGGAGGTTGGCTCTAGGAGAAGCGTAGATAACGGCAACCTGGTTCTCGTCACCATCTTCATTGTCGCCCATCACGAACTCGCTATCACCGACTCCGTCATCGGTCTGCGTATCGGTTGAGCTGCCGTAGCCGTAGTTCTCAGTGTTCTCTACGGTGCCCACATCCAGGTTGGCAGCGGAGTCAGTGTACTCTACGTTTTCCAGATAAAAGGCTTGCTGTCCACGGTTCAAAGAGCCGATCGCGTTAGTCGCTTCAGTTTCACGAGCTCGGTTGGCTTGGTTGAGGAAAGAAGGCAGGGCAATAGCCGCCAAGATACCGATAATGATGATTACTACCAGCAGCTCGATTAGGGTGAAACCACCTTCATCTTTCTTGCTGCGCAGTTGCTTGAGCAGGTTGTAGGCAAAATTCATTTTCATGGTTAGTTTTTCTCCTTGAGAAGCCGTAAGGCGAAATGTGTTGTGTCTAGCTCCATAGTCGTTAGGCTACCCCCGGCATTTTGATTTCATATCACTTCGATCAATCTTTTTTGAAGAAAGTGTCTGGGCTTAGTAGTCTCTGGCACGGTAGTAGATATCCAGTTGTGAGCTAGGACGTCCTGTTTATCAAGCTGTCAGTAGACTTTCAGGCCGCTCCATTTAACTGATATGACGAATTGTTTTATGACAGAATGCTCCCAACCTCTGTGCCAATGAGCTGGCGTGGTGGGACCCATTGACTGCTAGCAATTGGACTTTTCGAGCAAATTTCGTATTCCACAGGACACTTAGGCGGTCCCTAAACACGATAATTTAGCGAGCGGTGGATGGTGTATTGGGCTGCAAGGAGTGGAAGATCGTGGTGCTAGGAGATAGTCTGAAGAATAATTTGGCGGGTCGAACGTGGACTGTGCCAGCAATTTTTGGAGCTGGCCTAGCTTCGGGTATTGTCTTGACGATCGCTGTTGGGCTGCTGCGCCCGACCATGGTCGCAATGTGGTCTCAGCAACCTTCGACAATCGATAGTGAGCCCGATAGTGTTGCCGTTGATGACGAAGCGGTGGAATCGGGAGCTGCGACATCCGTTGATTTAGCTGCTTACTTTACTGATACGCAGTCAGTACGCCTGACCCGACAGCGATTAGAACAAGAAGCGATCGCTGATGCCAATTTAGCCAGATCAAAAGAGTTGGCAGTGCAGGGCATTGCTACGCGCGATGCTGGCCGAGCCGATGATGAAGAGACTCTGACTGAGCTACAACAGCAGGAATATCTGTGGGAAGCTGCACTCCGTCAGTTAGACCAAATCCCCGAATCATCCAGTGTGGCGGAGGTGGCGGCTGCCAGACGCGAAACCTATGAAGCCATCTTAGGGCCAGTCAAAGAAGATATTCGCGAACTACAATCGACCTTTTTGACTGAGATTGCGGAATCAACAGGACGACCCCATGCGATTCGTATTACTTTGTGCCACTTGGATGGCACCTGCCTGGACTATAAGGGAGACCAGCCACCTGCGAGCCCTGCGAGCCTGATTAAGTTGCCGGTCGCCGTTGTTTTGATGAAAAAAACGACTGACGAAGGCATCGATCTAGATGAACCGATGTACATCGACAAGCACAACTTTACGGAGAATGCTCGGGGCGCCAAGATTTTTGTGACTGAGACCTACCCCATCCGCGAAGTGATGGTGCGGATGATCAAAGAAAGCAACAACATTGCCACTAACCAACTGCTGGATTATCTGGGGTGGGAGTATATGGATCAGGCCCTGCAAGAGATGGGGTATGAGCAGACGAAAATTCGCACCAAGCTAACTGGCAACCGGATTACTCCTACCCGTAACCGTGCCGTGGGCCGCAATGTGATGACGAGCAACGAAGTCACCGAAATGATGCGGCAGGTGTATACCTTTGAAGGGCCGGGCTCAGACGAAATTTTGGACGCCATGGTGGGCCAATATGACTGGGATTTTGGCTATACCGCCATCAGCAAGCTGCGCAACAAGCGAGTCGCCTGGATTGGCGAAAAGACGGGGCAAAATTCGAATGTGATTGGCAGTTCGACCGCGCTGAAAATCGATGACGAGCGGTATGTGTTGACAGTGACGATTGATAACAGTGGTAACCAGCGTATGTTGCGGCAGGTGATGGGCGATGTCATTCAGCATGTGCTGGATGAAGGCCATCTGGTGACCTTAACGCGATAACCCCAGAGGGGACGTTTCCTTGGGTGGTGCAATTGTGAGAGGCGACCTCTTAGCCTAGGAACTGTCTCCTTGAACTAGATTGCATCCGCAATCTATGCGGCCATTGGCCAATCTTCAATAAAGCCGTGGCGCATGGGCCGTAGGCCTGAATTGAGCAATCGCTGTAAACGTGGAATAGTGTCGCTGTTGTAAACGCGGAACTCGCTCTGGACAGTTGCTTGGGCTGCACGGACTGCTTGGTTAATGACGAGGGAGCCTTTGGGGTCGGAAACGGAACGGTGGAAGGTGCCGGGGGGCAGGCGCAAAATGTGACGATTGGCATCTAACCGGACTTCGTGAAAGGGGTATTCCCAAGCAAAGTTGACTAAGTGAAACGTCCGACCGCCGGAAACGGCGAGCAAATTGTCTTCTTGGTTGGGATGCAGGTAGAATTGCCAACCGCCCTGTGCCGAATTATTAGGGCTGGTGGCAGGACCATCGTGGAAAACTAAATCGCGGGCGTTGGAATT
>CAZFWL010000470.1:0-3645 GCA_964522775.1 uncultured Halomicronema sp. | reverse complement strand
CAACAGCTCGCACAACTAAAGGATTTCCCGCTATTCAATGCGGCAGAACAGATCGTATCCTTTAACACCGGTATTGAAGACTCTGAGCGTCTTCGCAAGACGTTCTTGATTGGCGAAAGCTCTCATCTTCAGTTATCCGACTTAGATATCCTTGAGGCCTATGTAAAAAATGGCCTGAACGTACACCAGACTACATTTACGCCTGAGGTGTGGCCTACGTTTCCGACAGCACCAAATCAGATCAAAGCTAGAAATACGTTTGCAAAACCGCGACAATCAATCGAGCGTCAGATCAATAAATATATCAAAGGGTTGAAGTAGTGGGAGACTTCCTACTGTGGCTTTTAGAAGGAGTGTGGCTATTAGTCTCGCTCTTCTTTTCTATTGCCGTTTTCTTCCTTGTCCTGGCTTCGCCCTTCCTGCTCATCATCTTTGTAGTCATGGTGTTCAGCCAGGGTATAGAACGTACCCTAGATGATATGCGTGTCTATGATTTTCTCTCGTTTGTTACTGGTCTTTTTAATTCGAGCATTAGCCGACCTAGATCCCGAAATGAAGCAGAATTTGATGATGCGTATTCCATATATGAAGGCTTCTTTAATCGTTACAAGCCGAATGAAAAGTTCCTCGAATTAGCTCAGGCATCTTTCCAAAACCTTCCAGAAGATATCCGTGATAAAGCTCTGGAATGGGCTGACGATTTCTCTAAGACAGCTGTTTGTTTCAATCTATCTAAACCTGAGCCTGACTCTGAGCTGGATCATATTCAGCATCGCAGAACGATTGAGGATGCACAGCACTTCTGTATGTCTCGTGATGAAGTGTTGCGCCCTTTCGTCGCTGATATGCATAAGTTCTTTGAGTATGTGAGTGAAATTACACCCGACTCATCGAAGCAATCTGACGATGCTTTTATGAAGGTTAAATCGCTCGATCACAAGATCGATGTAGCTGCGCTGTCCGATAAGTTCCTGGCTCCCATTATCCAGAAGCAGATCTTATCTAAGCCTGGGGACTACACTGACGCTAAGTTCTATACCCCTCGCAGCAATCCTTACTGCGCTTTGTATATCCGTATTTACTGGAATATCAGAGATAGCAGGTACGAGGCTCCTGCCCTGGCTAACATGAAGCATCAGATCGGTACTGAGCTGGCTTTTGTTGCTGCTGACGTAGTAGAGATGGATAAGCAATTAGATGATAAGGCTCGTTACCCTGCCCTTACTGACGATCCTAAGGAGATCATCACTACTGCCTTTCGTAATACTGGTATTGATGAGTTCTTCACTGTGCCTTCTGCCGATATCGTCATTCCGCTTAAGACTCGTTTTGAGCATATGCATATTATCGCCCCTACTGGTTCAGGTAAGACCACTTTCCTGAGTCATATGTTGATGGCTGATATTGTCGAAGTAAGTCGTAATCGATGCTCTGTTGTTGTGATGGACTCCAAACGGGATCTGATTAAATCCATTGAGCGTAGTGCAATCTTTGCTCCTGGTACTCCAATGCATGACAAGCTTGTTGTGTTGGATGTTGAGGATGTTGAGTGGCCTATCAGTCTTAACCTGATGCAGCTCTCTGTAGCTGATAACGATGATCTGTCGCCCAGAGATAAAGAGGCATTCCGTAATTCCACACTTTCAATGCTAAACTACTTTTTTCGTAGCCTACTCTCTACGGGAGCTGAACTGACTGCACGGCAATCCACGGTATTTAATTTCCTCATTCAGCTAATGATGGAGATACCAAACGCAACACTAGATACCTTGATCGACATTCTTGAGCCTAACGGTATTAACAAGTACTCGCAGTACATTCAGAAACTTGATGCTGGTGGCCAGCGTTACTTCCATTCTCAATTTAACGATCAGCAATCGAAACGTACTAAGGCCGAATTGATAAATCGCATATATGCGATAAAGAGCAACAAGTCTTTGGACAGGATGTTCTCTGCGCCGAGTACTAAGCTCGATCTTTACAAGGAGCTATCTGAAGGCAAGGTCATTCTCATTAACGCTGCTAAATCGATCTTGCAGGATGAAGTAGAGATCTTCGGTAGGTTCATGTTGGCCATGATCCTTCTGGCGGCTGAACGCAGACAGCTTCTTGATAAGAAAGATCGCCTGGATACCTTTGTGTACATGGATGAAGCCCAGGACATTCTGAAGAACGATACTAAGATCGCCACCATTCTCGATCAGTGCCGTGCTTACAACGTAGGTATGGTTATCTCCCATCAACGCCTTGAGCAAATTTCTCCCCAGGTTCAATCAGCTCTACTAGGTAACTGCGCGATCAAATGCGTATCTGGCCTTTCTGGTAGTGATATGAAATCGATGGCTAGTGCTATGTCCGTTTCTCAGGACAGGGTCTCTAGCTTGGAGAAATATCAATACCTGGTTACTACTCGTGGCCTTCCACCTGGCACTTTCACTGGCGAGTATGTCTCGTTTGATACGCTCGATAAGATGAGTGATTCAGAGTACCACGAACATCTGATTAAGAAACGGGAGAACTATTGCTATAACCCAGAAGACAGCATCGCTTATCCCGATTTTGGCAGGGATACACATACGCCTGCAGATCTTCCAGAGGCGGCTGAGGACTATGATCCCTTTTCTGACGATGGCGTAAAAAAAGATTAGTGATATCATAGAAGTACATACCGTTCATCGCTGTTCAGCGCACTCCTTAGTGAACGGTTACAGGAGTTTACCCATCCTGTATAAGCTAGTACATGCCAAGTCCTGCCAAGAACATTTCACGTACTCGTGTAGATATCAATGATCGAGCTGAGGCCACCTTTCAGATCCTCGCTCGTTATCGGTACATGCCTACTCGCTTCTTGTACGCGCTGCTTCCGAAGCATCTTCAGGGCGATTATTCCCACTTCCAGAACCGGCTTACTAAATGGTCTGACAAGCGTTTCAGTCTGATTGCGGAGCCACGCCAGCAATACAACGTCTACAACGCTCACTGCAAAGACAACATCTATGAGCTTGGAAAGAACGGGACAGCGTATCTGAAGGCTGCTGGCCTGTATCCTGGTTACAAGGTAGGTAGCGGTGATCCGTATCACCATGAGCTGCTTACGTGCCTGGTTATCGCCTCTCTCGAAATTGAATGCAAGCAAATCGCAGGTGTGGATTTCATACCCTGGTCTGATCTGATTACTTTCGATCAGGTTCCGACTTCGACTAAGTTAGCTGAAAACCCTTTCCGTATCCCTAATGGTAAAAATAAGCAGGGAGCTACCACGTACACCATTCCGGACGGTCTCCCGTTCTTGCTGCGGGGTAATGGCAAGCAGTTCTTTTTCCCTGGCATTGAGACTGACATGAACACTGAGTCTTTGACTGGCAATGCTCGCGTTACGGTGGAAAAAAAGTTTAAGAGCTACATCAATATTGCGAACAATAAGATGTTTAAAAAGCACTTTGGTTTCGACAATATGCTTGTGCTGTTTGTGTTCACATCCCGGCAGCGTATGGAGAACGCTAAGAAGCTGCTGGATAAGATCACTAAAGGCCGTGGCTGCTCGTTCATTCTGTTTACTTACACTGACCACATTAGGAGCACCAGGACTTGCCCTGATCCTGTACAGCTCCTTCCGTCTGATTGGGATCGTGTCGGTAAGCCTTC
>CAZFWL010000469.1:0-3645 GCA_964522775.1 uncultured Halomicronema sp. | reverse complement strand
AAAAGCTGAGCACTGTCTTCGGCGAGCAAAATCAGGGTGGCCGCACCGGGTTCTTCCAGGGTTTTGAGTAGGCCATTGGCGGGGGCTTCGGCCATGGTTTCGGCCCCCTCGATAACTACAACCGCTTGTGGGGCTTCTAACGTGGGACGCGACAAAAATCGGGTGATGTCGCGGATTTGCTCCAGGCGAATTTGTGGCGGACTTTTACGTTTTAGATCGAGTTCTTCCGCTTCGGCAGCAGTCACGGGCTTGCCCTTATGCAAGTAGGTCGGTTCGACCCACAGCAGATCTGGATGGTTCCGCGCCTCAATGCGTCGTCGTAGCGTAGCTGCCGACACTGTTAAGCCCTGGCCTAGAAGACATTCAGCAAATCGGAGGGCGGCAATGCGTCGCCCCACGCCGGATGGCCCTGCGAATAAATAGGCGGGAGCAATGCGGTCATGGGCGATCGCCTGACTCAACAAATCAATGGCCGTCGTTTGGCCTAATAGGTCGGCAAATGTTTCTTGTACCACGTCTGCAATTTTTGCTCCATGACCGTTTGAATCTGTTGCGCGACGGTTTCTTCGGAAGTCGCTGCGTCGATGGGGATAATGCGAGTCGGATTGCGCTCAGCTAACGTTTCAAAGCCTTGCTGGACTTGCTGATGAAATTCCAGATTGGCTTGTTCCATGCGATCCAGCTCGCCTCGGCGACGACTGCGAGCTAAGCCTTGGGCGGCATCGAGTTTTAGCCAAAAGGTTAAATCACCGGCGATGCCCTCGGTGGCAATGTCATTTAACTGCTCAATCAGTGAAAGACTGAGGCCACGACCGTAGCCTTGATAGGCCACAGTCGAGTCGATAAAGCGATCGCACAAAACCCAACTCCCCGCTTGTATAGATGGCACAATCACTTCTTCGATATGCTGGGCGCGATCGGCGGCATACAACAACAACTCGGCGCGAGCCCCCAAGGCGGTCTCGGGTTGATGGTCCAGCAAGAGCGATCGCAGCGATCGGCCAAGATTGGTACCGCCGGGTTCACGAGTGATGACTAAGTCGGGCACAATGCCCGCTGCTTGGAGTTTTTGAAAGGGGGCATAGGCTTTTAGCCACGCTTGCAGCTGATTCAGCTGGGTACTCTTCCCGCTGCCCTCAACCCCTTCAAATACGATTAGTTTTCCCTGCATGGCTCGCCGTTGGCAGATGAATTCATGTCCCCCATCTTAGAAGGGAATGGTGGCCATTCGATTAAGACTACTCTGTCTCAACAGACCGTAAGACGCGACAGGGATTGCCCACTGCCACCACATTTTTGGGAATGGATTGAGTCACGACGCTACCCGCGCCAATAGTGCTGCCGTCCCCAATTGTGACCCCAGGACAAACAATCACGCCACCGCCCAACCAGACGTTGTTCCCAATTGCGATCGGTGCCGCCATTTCTACCCCCGTCAGCCGCACTTGAGGATCAACGGGATGATACGCCGCATAGAGTTGCACGTTGGGACCAATCAGCACGTTTTCGCCAATTGTCACCCAGTTACAGTCCAAAATCGTGCAGTTCACATTGATGTAGAGGTTTTGCCCCACTTGGATGTGTCGGCCATAGTCGCAATGAAAAGGCGGGTAGATTTCGCAACCCTCACCAACCGTATCGAACAGGGTCTGGATAATCTGCAAGCGGGTGGCGGTCTCGTCTGGGGCTGACTGGTTAAATCGATAGAGTTGACGCGCTGCGACTAGCCGCAAATCGATCAATTCCGGATCATTGGCGAGATACGGCTCATTCGCCAGCATTTTTTCCCGTTCAGAAAGAGGCATTGGTGTCATGGGGTGGGCGATCGCTCCCAATCATATGCGCTGCCCTCGGATATGCGCTTCGCATCCCCCCACGACTGGAAACCAGGGATAGTGCCGATGTATTATTCTGAAAGGGATTGACCGCGATTGGTGAGCGATCGCCCCCCACTGCAGATCGGTTTCTCTATGGCTGCCAATTCTCAAGCACCTCGTTTACGTCCTTATCAGGTCGAGCTCATCAACGACCTCTACCGCCAAATCAACGAGGGCCACACCAAAATTGCCATCATTGCGGGTACTGGAGCCGGTAAAACCGTTATCAGCGGCCAAATTTGTGCCCACGCCGAAGCGGCCGGTAAACGACTCATGTTCTTGGTCCACTTGGACGTGTTGGTGGGCCAAACCTACGAAAAAATGAAAGCCTTTGGGCTCCACTGTGGCTTTATCAAGGCAGGGTGGGAAGAGGATCGAGATGCCCCCATTCAAATTGCCAGTGTGCAGACTATGGCTCAGCGGAAATGGTGGCGGAAATGGCCCGCTGACGTCATTTTCTACGACGAAGCTCATACGACGCTGTTTAGCCGCGTCGGTAAGGCGGTGTTGTACAAAACTCATCCCAACGCCGGCCATCTAGCGATGACGGCGACCCCCGAGCGCTTGGGTAAAGACCAGCTGGGCGAACATCTCGATACCTTGGTCTCAGCGCCGCCGCCCGCCGATTTGCAGGCGATGGGTTTCCTTTCCCAGATGAAATATTTCAGTATGCCGCCGGATGGAGTGGCTGATTTGAAGGAAGTGAAAACAGTGCGCGGCGATTATGACGAAGCAGGGTTGAAAAATGCCTGCGATCGCCCCGAACTCGTCAGCAAAATTGTGCAAGAGTGGCGACGCCTCGTGCCGGGCAAGCGCACCATCGCCTTCTGTGTGGATATTGAACATGCCCGCCATGTGGCGGAAGAATTTCGCCGCGCGGGTATTCCTGCCGACACCGTCGAAGGCAGCACCCCGATTAAAGAACGCCAGCGCATGTATGCCGATCTGCGAGAAGAACGCATTTTGCTGCTCACCTCGTGCAATGTCATTAGCATCGGCTTCGATGAACCGAGTGTAGAAGTTGGTCTCATGCTGCGCCCGACTCAGTCGAGTGCGCTACACATTCAGCAAATTGGCCGCGTCATGCGCATTTCGCCTCAGACGGGCAAAGCTTGCGGCATCATCCTTGACCAGGCGGGCAATCTGGAACGATTGGGCTTTCCCGAAGATATCGATGAGTACCGCCTGCCTATGCGCAAAGACGGTAGCGGCGGTGGCAGTCCCCCACCGATGAAAGCTTGCCCTCAATGCGGTCGCATGGTGTTGAGTTTTGTCGTGCGCTGTCCCGAGTGTGAGCACCAGTGGCTGTCAGAGCGCCCCCTCAACTTAGAAGATATGGTGCAAATTTATTCTCGGGAGCAAGCTCACACGATTCGCGATATTCCGACGTTAATTGAGATTTTTCACGGTCATCGACGGCGCATTTTCAAAAGTGGCTATGCGGTCACTCTGGCGGAGCATCATTTTTTCGAACATACGGGACGGACGGCTAAAGAATCTTGGTGTCTGGGCTCGATCTTCGGGCGTCGCCCCAGTTGGGAGCAGCAGCAGGCGTTTTTAGAATATTTGCACCGCAGTGCACGGCGTCTGGGCAAGCGAGGTGACTGGATTATGCGGGAATTTGAAAAAGAATTTGGCCCTGGCACTTGGGAGCAAATGGCGCGGCTGCAGCCACAAAAGCAGGGCGATCGCCGCTAACACCGCCAATTTTTTACCTTACGAAGGTTATCGTTTCGTTGAGAAACCCGTGTCGATTGTGATGTTGACT
>CAZFWL010000468.1:0-3647 GCA_964522775.1 uncultured Halomicronema sp. | reverse complement strand
GATTCAGCCCTGCCTGGATCCTCTCGTTTTTTTACATCTCCCCAAGTGTGGCGGCACTTCTGTGAATATTGCCCTGAACAAACTCTACTGGCTGAGATTACATCGGACTCTCCATTTGAGTGGTGCATCATCCAAACAGGCCGCAGAGGTTGTTGGCGAACCGATAGAACGGTTCCGGGCTCGCCTACTGGCATTTCACATAGCCGAGCAAAAACATCGACTCATCACCGGTCACTATGGTTTTGATGAGCAGATCTGGGAGCATTATTTGGATGCTTGGAAATTTATGACCGTGCTCCGAGACCCAGTTGCTCGTTGGTATTCGAGCTATTTTTACAACCGGTATAAAACTAAAAGCGACCACTACCGTATCAGTCAGCCTTTAGAGATATTTGTTGAAACAGATAGAGCTCGCAAAGGGGGTGATATGTATGTGCGGTTTTTGACGGGACGTAGCGATAGTCCCGATGCCGTTAGTCAAGTCATTGAGAATTTACATCGCTTTCACCTAGTTGGGCTCTTGGAAGAGGCAGGAACGTTTATCCAAGACTGTCAACAGTTGCTAGGCGTCAAACTTAATGTGCCACGGCACAATGTCAGTCCGCGCTCAACACATCAGCAGTCCGAAGAAATCACCCCAGCTATCGATGCCAAGGTGAGAGCGCTCTGCGCGTCAGACTTACAGATTTATCAGGCTGTCCAAGAACGAATCTTGTCCCAGGGAACTTGGTTTAAACAGGGTTGATTGCTATGACAAATAGCCCAATCATGACTTTGTTGACTCGCCAACAAAGAAATCAGAAGACCTGGTTTCTCCATATATTTTTACGTTTCGTCTGAAGAAGGCTCGCTGTCGCTATCGGCAGCGCGATCCGGCTTCAACAATGGAAACGCAATGACATCACGGATACTGGGACTATCGGTAAGGAGCATGACGAGGCGATCGATCCCAACCCCTAAACCACAAGTGGGAGGCATGCCGTATTCCAGCGCGTTGAGAAAATCTTCGTCCACCCCCGTCGCTTCTAAATCACCGGCAGCTTTGCGAGCTGCTTGAGCTTCAAATCGCACCCGTTGGTCAATGGGATCCGTCAACTCCGAAAAGCCGTTTGCAGTTTCGCGCCCAACAATAAACAGTTCAAACCGTTCCACCACACCAGGCTTACTGCGATGCGGCTTAGAAAGGGGCGAAATTTCGACCGGATGGTCAATGACATAGGTGGGTTGAATCAGATCTGCTTCAACGGTTTCTTCGAAAACAGTGTTGAGCAAACGACCCAAAGAGTCACAACCATCCAGATCTGAAATTCCCAGCGCAGTGACTTTTTCCTTAGCCTCAGCCAGATCATCTAACTGCGTAAAGTCCAGTCCAGTTTTCTCCTGCACTAGCTCGTGCATGGTGGCTCGCCGCCAGGGAGGCGTAAGGTCCACGTCCTGGCCTTGATAGGTGATTTTGGTGGTGCCCAACACCGATTCTGAAATCTGAGCGATGAGCTGCTCGGTCATCGTCATAAAGTCGTGGTAGTCGGCGTAGGCTTCGTACACCTCAATGCTTGTAAATTCAGGATTGTGGCGTGTCGATACCCCTTCGTTACGGAAAATTCGACCAATCTCAAATACCTTTTCAAAGCCACCCACAAGCATGCGTTTCAGGTGCAACTCGGTCGCGATGCGCAGATATAGCGGTATATCTAACGCATTGTGATGTGTAGTAAATGGGCGGGCCTCCGCGCCCAGCTTCACCTTGCAGCACAGGCGTTTCAATTTCGAGAAAGCCGCGATCTTCAAAAAAGCGACGAATATTTGAGGTGATCAGCGCCCGCTTACGAAAGGTGTCGCGCACGTCGGGGTTAACAATCAGATCCACGTAGCGCTGACGATAGCGCTTGGAGACGTCGGTGAGGCCGTGCCATTTATCTGGCAGGGGGAGCAAAGACTTGGTCAGCAAGGCATACTCCCGCACTTTGATCGAAAGTTCGCCCTTATCGGTACGTTTCAGAGTGCCACGCACGCCGATGAAGTCCCCGACGTCGGTGAGTTGCTTCACTTGGGTAAAAGCATCGGGGTTGTCGGCCATCCCATCACGAATGACTTTCTTATCCAGATAGAGCTGAATGGTGCCGCTCTCGTCTTGAATGTTGAAAAAGGCCAGTTTGCCAAAGACGCGTCGGGCGAGAATGCGGCCCGCGATCGCGACCTCATCTTCCACTTCTGCCCCCGCTTCTAAGTCCTGATATTTGTCCTGCAATTCGGCAGCGCTGTGAGTTTTCTCCCAGCGATAAGCAAACGGATTCAGTCCCGCTTCGGTAAGCTGCTGCACCTTTTGCAGTCGGGTCGCCCGGATTTCATCGAGGGTAGACGTACTTTGGTCAGGCTTGGGTGACTCGTTTTGGGCCATGGGATGGGGAAATGGGCGACACAAACAAACCCTCATTATAGGCAGTCGATGAACGGCCCTCACTGAAATTGTGGAAAAGTCACGCATCAAGAAATTCAAGTAGGGACGGAGCGATCTGGACCCTGGCAACAGCAGGCCACGATCTCAGACAAGGGGGACGCTTCCCCCGGTTTGCCGTGGAACCGCAAGCACAGAAGTAACACAGCCAGGGAACTGTCCCCTATCCCACTGACTCGGTTGCGACGTTATTCAGCAAGGCGCTGCTGGCGGCGTTCGCGGCGTTCCTGAAACCGCCCTCGATACTCTTCGCGACGCTGCTCCATACGTTCCGAGACTTCCGTCCGTTGTTCTGGAGTCAGCACATTGCGCACAGCGAGCATGTTTTCAAAACGCAGATCGGCAACTTCGCGATCCAAGGTTTGCAGCTTTTCATGCTGAGCCCGGAGTTCGGCATCAGTGGCCGTACCCGCCATCAACTCATGTAGAGCCTCGCGTTCCGCTCTCTCAGCTTCGCGCAGAGACTGCATTGCTTCGCGATCGCCCTCGCGAATAGTCCGAATTTGGGTAACTTGCTCTTCGCTCAGATCCAGAGTTTCAAAGAGTCGCTCGGCACGATCTCCATGCGGGCCACCACTCATCCCTGGGCCCTCAGTTAAAAGCAGCCCACCGCTGCCCACTTGGGCCGATAGTTGGGAGGCTGTGAGTCCCCCAATGATGGGCAACGCCAGACCCGCGATCGCTAGCAAAGATACGGTTCGACGATTCATTATTTACTCTCCAACAAATTAAACAATCAATAAGGCGTGGCATAAACCGACACCAACCAATCGGGCTGGGTCGTATCGAGCGGCAGGCGTAACTCATCGCCATAGGCACTGCCGTACCAAGTCGCGGTCAAGAATTCCTCAACCTCTGACTCTGAAGCCATTTGGGGGCCTGGAATCGTGGTTCGCCAAACCACCCAGCTGCCCATGCCTAATAACAGTGCGGCCGCCATCGCTGGCATGGCCCACCGCCGCTGTGGCAACCCAATCGGCAAGGGCGTTAGCGGTTCCAAGTCAGCCATGATTTTTGCCTCTAGCTGAGGAGCCGCAGGGGGCGGCTCTGGAAGATGGTGGCGGAGGAAATCCACCAAGCGATCGTCGTCGGAATGGTTAGGCGGCAAGGTCATAGCTGAACCCCCTCTTGTTGCAAAAATGTCCTCAAAGCCGAACGAGCGTGATGAAGCCGCGACTTCACCGTGCCCTTA
>CAZFWL010000467.1:0-3658 GCA_964522775.1 uncultured Halomicronema sp. | reverse complement strand
CAATGACGAGGCGATCGCGGAACACAATAACGAGATTTTGCAGCGAGATCTTGTCTAAGAACTCGGGCGCTTGTTCACTAGAGCCTGCAGCTAACGGATCGATGCCCAAAAACTGGGCTCGATAAGGATTGACCTGCTCAACCTCTTCGATCGTGGGGAGATCGATCGTGCCGAGTTGTCGCAGCAGCTGATTAGCTTGCACAAAGCCCTCATCGAGCTCAATCTTGCCCCCAAGGGTCGGCTCTAGCACAGCACCTGTGATGCCCAATCGCCCATTGACCCGCAAATCGATGACGCCGCGATAGTCGAGCGGCAACTGGCCGAGGGCAATTCGGATGCCATTGGGCGGTGCGTTCTCATCGGTGGATTGTGGCTTGAACTGTTTTTGGTTGGATACCTGCGCCAGTAGCGATTCTCCCGAGGGCAACAGGGGCATCTGACCGCTAATGGTTAACGTGCCATCGCCCATCTGGCCTTCTAATTTGGGAATGCTGACCTGCTGCAGATCAAAATTCACTTGGCCGGTGAAGTTGGTCAGCGGTTGCCCCAACTCTTTGCTACCGATAATGCCCTCGCGAAATGTCGCCGCCCCCACCACCAGGGGATCGAAGACGGTCCCTCCGACTTGCACGCGAATTTCGCCTTCCCCGCCTTCCCACCGGACTTCCTCACCGCTGAGCACGTTCACCAAATCAAAGGCATCATCCGGCACGATCGCGACCAACGAAATGTCATCGGTCGCTGGCTGCACCGTCATAAAGGGCAGCGCATAGGGAATGGTCCCCTGCAAGGTTAAGGGTTGTTCGTTCGGCTCGATCGCGGCAAGGCCATCCACGGCAAACACGGCATTGCGATAGCCAAACGTGGCGGCCACTCGCTCCAACGGTTGCTCACCTACTCGCGGCTCGGCCACTAACACCTCACCGGCAATTTGTGGATTGGCGAGACTCCCGCTGAACTCAGTCGTGACGTCAATATCACCAGCCACTTCCAGAGGGAGTTCCGGGTACAACTGTTGTGCTAGCTCAACGGGCAAGTTGTCCACTAAGAGTTGCCCTTGCAACTGCTCCAGGCTACCGCTCCCCGCCAGGTTCACCACGGTATCTTCGACAATGATGGAAACGGGATCGAGGGTCATTGTGGATTGCTGCACATTGCCACTGACCACAAATTGATTAGTGGGCTCAAACGCTCCCCAAACCCAGCTTTTTCCCTGAAAGTTGAAATCGGCGGTGAGGCCGTCTAAGTTAAGCGATCGCCCGGCCACGGTCAACCCACCCGAAAACTCGCCCGCCAGCGTATTCAAATCGGGTAAGGCCAGCGGGCTATCGGCTGGTGGGTCGGGCCGAGTCGCTTCGTAAGCGATAAAAGCTTCGAGCTGGTCTAAAAAGGAGGCCATGGGCAGCCGAATCGTTTGCACTTGCAAATCAGCGGCGCTGCCCACCGGGTCTTGGCGCACTAAGCCCAAACGTAAAGCTTTCAGGTCGATAGTTTCGGCGATCGCCACCAAATCCTCAATATGTCCCTCGGCTACGGTCAACTGCCCGTTGTACGCCAACTCAGGTTGCAGAATGGCGCTACCCGACAGCAAAATTCGGCTATCGTCGAACAGCAACTCGCCCTGACTCAATGCTGCCGTATTGTCCGCATAGCGAAACACAGCGGTAAACAAGTCGGCCTCAACCGGGTCGAGGCCAGGCTCGCTCACGCTGAGGGTGCCGTTGGCGATGGGATTTTGAAAGTCAGCCAGATTGGCCGTCACCTGCATATCGACCAAACCGGAAACGATGCCAAACCCGAAGTCACGAGCAGGCTGCACGGCAAACTTTTCGAGCGGTAGATTTTCTAACGTGGCATTGAGCCGTCGATTGCCCCCAGTCCCAAAGGCCACGAAGTCTTGATTGCGGACTTCGAACACCGTTGGCCACAGTTCAGAATCAACGACTAGAGAAACGCGATCGCCCCCCCGACTCCTCAGATCAAGTTCTCCCCCCTGAGCTAGCGACAATGCCACTGGCCCAGTCAGCGGTTCAAAGATCAGGTCATTAACGGCCAAATCAACCAGCCGAGCGTTGCCGGTTACTTGAGGGTCATCAAGGGTGCCAGTGAGTTGGCCAGTAAAACTGGTGAGTCCCACAAGCTGCCCATATTCCTGCACCTCTGCTGGAGCAAAGCTATTGAGGGGTTGCAGGTCATAGTCTTGCAGGGCCACATTCAGCGCCAGCGCCCCAATGGGAATAGCCTGATTAAAGTCCACGCCAATGGTGCCGTCTGCCTGCAGGTTAGGGGCGGTGAAACGATTGACGGCGATGCGATCGCCTAAAAATTCAAATTCCGTGCGCCAATCGCCTTGAGGCAACAGCGGTGCCGCCGTGGGAATGGGCTGCACTAAGGCGTCGGCAACGACCGCATCACCCCCAGCCCGAATCGTCGCCAAGTCAAAATTATATAGATTGCCGTTGGCCTCTAGATTGGCTGTCAACAAGCCCTGGGCCTGGGGCGTGAATTCCTGAATCGGGACTTGGTCAGTGGTAGCCGTTGCTTGCCAGTTGCCCGTGGTGAGGTCAGCGATCGCGACTGCTGTCACACTCCCATTCGCTACCTGCAGGCGGGTGTTATCTAGCACCAACTGATTGTTCGCCAGGGTCAGGGTTCCCCGACCCGGAAACGTGGAATCGGCAAGCTGCCACTGAGCTACGCC
Organism: uncultured Halomicronema sp.; assembly: GCA_964522775.1. Classification (GTDB taxonomy): domain Bacteria; phylum Cyanobacteriota; class Cyanobacteriia; order Phormidesmidales; family Phormidesmidaceae; genus Halomicronema. Next base: position 957 of record CAZFWL010000467.1, on the reverse strand, counting down.
AGTTTGTGACGCCAAGTTACCAGTCGCTTCTGCATTCGCCGTCAGATTGCCCACGACGATGTCTTCTGGCAGCGAGACCCCGTAGAGTGCGGCATACGGATCTACGGGGACATCGACTTGAGCCGTGAGCTGAAACTGCGGATCGGTCAAATCGGTCAAATCCGCTTGCCCCTGAGCCAGGACTACGCCACCTGCTGTGGGTACGATGCGCAGTTCAGTCAGGTCAAATCGGTCTTGGTTGAGGCGAAAGTCCGACGTTAATGTTGCCACCTCAACTTGGTCAACCTGAACGATGCCCTGATTGCTCAACCGTCCCGTAATTTGCGGATCAAGCAATTCTCCTGAGACCTCAGCATCAAGCTGGAAGGTGCCATCGGCCGCCACCGGTAGCGCTAGCTCAGCTAGGGTTTGTACATCAGAGATCGCGACTGCCGGAATTTGGGCCCGCAAATTGTGCCCCTCTTGCAAATGCACGTCCCCCTCAGCCACCAGCCTAATATCGTCCAGCTGTAGCCCCGTCTCTTCCAGCGTGACCTGTTGCCCTTGAAACCGGAGGCTGCTGCTAATGTTGTGAATTGGGGTCGGCAACCCCAGTATCTGTACTTCCCCATCCCGCAGTCGGGCAGTCCCCTGCACATCGACAGAATCCAAGTCGACCTGGTAATCCTCCGTCAACGATGCCGCCGCCGTTAGGTTCGAGTTGAGTATGCCACCACTGAGGCCCAATAACGATGGCAGCACCAGGTTTGTCCCTGTGGTTGGCACATCTTTTAACCGCACATTGGTTTGCACGGCGAGCTGTTCAAGATCGGCCTCCCCCTGGATCTCAAAGCTCCCAGTATCAATCTTTCCGGCCAATTCAAACATCACTTGCTGAGACGTTTCACCCGCAAAGGTGGCGTCTACATTGACGTTCTCCAGCACGACGGGAGTCCGCTCTACCACCGCCTCGGGATC
>CAZFWL010000466.1:0-3659 GCA_964522775.1 uncultured Halomicronema sp. | reverse complement strand
TAACCCTCAAGGCAGGAACCGCCAATTATCCCTAGCGGTGGGATGCTCTGGTGAGGTCTTAGCCTAAAGCGCTACCAGAGGAGCACTTTAGGAGCATCCGTTGGGGGTTGGTCCGCGATCCTTAACGGAGTCAAACCGCAGACGCTCGCTAACGTTAGTTAGTTTTTAAGCAGCAACAGGTGCAGCTTTGCGAGCAAAAGGAACGATGTTGTTCGCAGTTACGTTTGTTTTGAGCCTGGATTAACGAGAGTAGACTCCCTCTCGGTCTGAATCACAGAGTGACTTTCGTCAAAACGTCGAAACCGTTACGGCCCCTTGTTCTAATCTCTACTGTAACGCATTCATTTCTGAATTTAGGTGCGGTTTCCCTCATTGTGAGGCAATAGGTAGATGCTGGGATGCTGAAACGCGCTTGGGCCATGACGCTAGCTAACGCAGCGATGAAGCGATGGCTGCCGTTATCAGACCCATAACCTTTCATAAACTTAATTGTGACCTTTTTTACTATAATATTTACTTAACGATTGCTAATTATTTCTGGCCTTGCAGGTTCCCCCCTACAGAGTTCAGAGGCATTGCACAATCTACGCCTAATCTGGAGCTGATACAGGCAGGAGCTGAGTCTGTCTTAAGTTAGCTCTTTCAAGGGCAGACTATATTACGCCAAGCAGTAAGAGGTTGACGCATGACCAGCCAAAACGGAACCACCAACGAACAAGCAGCGACTCCAAAAGCATCCAGCAGCAGTAAGTCCACAGCAAGTAAGTCATCATCTACGTCTCGTCGTCAAACCAAGAGCAACTTGGTGAAGGCAGATGCCAAAGACGCTGGCGAAGTTGTATTTGTTTTAGATGACACGACTCGCATCACTCCAACTGAATATTTGCCAAATCACCGCCCCATTGCCCTGAGTGAGTTTGAGGTTGTTGGCAGTCTAGACATGGCAGGCGAGCGGCCGATCATGTCGACTGGTTTTGAGGTTGCCACGACAGACTTATTGCCTGGACATCGCCCAGTCGCAGTGAGTACTTTGCCAGTTTCAGATTTGCAGTTTTTGCCTGGCAACCGTCCCATTGCACCGAATGATGTTGTCGATCCGACGCCTGCAGTATTGATGGGTTATCTCGACTAGGTTCTAGGCTGTGAGCTGGTTACCGAGCTGAAGCTTCATCTTCTCAAAACCAAATCATCCTTTTTCCGGCGCTGAAGCAACTTCAGCGCCCTTTTTATTGCCGTTCAAAAAGGCCGCGATCGCGCCAGCAATATCTTCATTGCCTGTTTTACTAACTATTTGATGCGTCAGCGGCGGGGAAGGCTCAGCATACAGAAAATCCCAAGTCCCTTCAGCCAATGCTTGCGGCGACATCACTTGGTGATAGCTGTATTGTTTCATCGCATTTACCAAAACGGGGCCTTCAGCAAAGCTATCGCGGGTAACCGTGACAATCGGTAAGTCTAAGCGACAGGCTTCGGCAAAGGTGCTGAAACCAGGTTTCGATACCACGCGTCCACAAAAGGGCATAAAATCCACCGGGCGCAGGGCATGGTCATTGACTATACGCAGGTTCGGCAGATTTGGAGCGGCCCGATCAAAGGTAATGAATTGCCAATCGGGAAAGCGGGTCAGATTTTTGTAAGGGATACCAGCAATACCAAGTCCCCCAAAAGTGAGCAAAATTGTTTTTGCTCGGGGAGCCGTCAGCTGAAAGCGCGATCGCGCTTCCGCCTCAGACAGCCGAGGGATACCTCCCGTAAGCCCCACGTCGGTAATGTGCGAAAACGCACTCATCGGTTCATGAAACGGGAGGCGGAAGAGTCGATCGCACTGGGCAAAACAATCAGCAATCCAATCCGCGATCGCCACAAACTCGCCTCCCCAAGGACGATAGATGAAGTCCCACCCAAAGTTACTCATCATCCAGCAGGGGACTTTGACTGCTTGAGCGGCTAATGTCATCAGCGGTGGAATGTCCCCTAACACTAAATCGACCCCAGCCGATTGTAGAAAGGCAGCTTCTTGATCAACGAGCTCAGCTTGGCGATCTCGAATGTCATTGAGGGCAGCCAGCGTCGCCGCTTTATCCATCGTGAGGCTATCTTGCTGAAGCACGCCGATATCTAACGCGACTTCTCGCAACTGATAAAGCCCATCAAAATAGCTTGATAACAGCCAGCGGGGGGCCGTAGTGGCCAGAATAATCTTGACCTGCGGGCAAAGCCGCTTGACTGTGGCGGCTACTGCTGTAGCGCGAGTCGCATGCCCAAACCCGTGATTAGTGATGGCGACGTATAGCGTTTTGGGGGACATGCCATCTCCTTCAGAATGCAGTCATCATCTGTTGTATTGAATCATGCTGAGCCAGATGCCAGAGAGCCAAGATGACAAAAGGCCCGCCTCCGAAGAGACGAGCCTTTCAATGAGCATCAGAGACCATCAAACTGATGGCTAGATTTGAGTAACCAACTGCTCTTTCTCAGGGACAATGGTGTACTCAGAAACAATGCGTCGGAACTCATCACCGTCGATGCTTTCTTTCTCGATTAGCAGGTCAACAAGGCGATCAATGACAGCCCGGTTTTCCTGAATCAATTGCTTAGTTTCGTCATAGCAAGCATCCACAATCTGACGCACTTGTACGTCAATGCGAGAAGCGATATTTTCCGAATACTCGGAACGATTCATCCAATCGCGACCCAAGAATACTTCCCCTTGAGAACCTTCTAGAGAGAGCGGCCCCAAGTCAGACATCCCAAAGCGAGTCACCATTTGACGAGCCATGCCAGTCACCTGCTGCAAGTCATTACCTGCCCCAGTAGTCACTTCAGCGTCGCCAAAGATGATATCCTCAGCCGCGCGACCGCCCAATGCGCCTTTGATCCGGGCAAGAATCTGTGACCGTGAAATGAGGGTTTGATCTTCGCTCGGCATAAACCAAGTCAAACCTTGAGCCTGACCTCGCGGAATCAGGGTCACTTTTTGCACCGGGTCGTGAGCTTTGACCAACGTGCCGACAATCGCATGACCCACCTCGTGGTAAGCAATCAAGCGCTTGCTCTTGCTGTCCACCAGAGGGGTGCCTTCCATACCCGCGACGACTCGGTCTACCGCATCATCAATCTCGGTCATGGTGATGGCTTCCTTACGGCGACGAGCAGTCAGAATCGCTGCTTCGTTCAAGAGGTTAGCCAAATCCGCACCAGAGAAGCCCGGAGTCCGACGAGCGATCGCATCCAAAGAAACCTCATCCGACAGCTTCTTATTGCGAGCGTGAACGTCCAAAATCTCGAGACGACCTTTAACATCGGGCGGATCAACCGTGATTTGTCGGTCAAACCGGCCTGGACGCAACAGCGCCGAGTCCAAAACGTCGGCACGGTTGGTAGCGGCAATCACGATGATTCCGGTGTTGCCTTCAAAACCATCCATCTCAGTGAGCAACTGGTTCAAAGTTTGCTCGCGTTCATCATTACCGCCGCCGATACCAGCGCCACGCTGACGACCCACTGCATCAATCTCGTCAATGAAGATGATGCAAGGCGCGCTCTCCTTAGCCTTCTTAAACAGGTCACGAACGCGAGAGGCACCGACGCCCACAAACATTTCGACAAACTCAGAACCAGAGATTGAGAAGAAAGGAACGCCCGCTTCACCCGCGATC
>CAZFWL010000465.1:0-3659 GCA_964522775.1 uncultured Halomicronema sp. | reverse complement strand
CAAATAGAGTGGTTGGCAGCGCAAGTACTGGCGACGGGAAAAGTCATCTGTATTGACGATGAGAAGGACTTGCCCAACTCCCAGCAACTCAGCGGTTTGCCTGACAGCGATCAGGCTCAAGTTCCACTACAGTTCCTTGCTGGATTTCCGCTGGGGAAAACGTCATCATCGTCGGACGTTTTGATAGTGATGGCGCGTACCCGATATCGCCTCACCTTAGAGCAGCAGCGAGCGATCGCGATTCTGGCGGCGGAGATGGGTCGCTTGCTTGACCCGGTATCGGAAACGGTGGTTCCTTCCCAGCTTGATTTGGCCCCAGCCGATATCGTCTCTGAAAGGAGAGAAGGAGAGGGGCAAACTGTTCTCACCAGCGCGGATTATCGCAGCGTGATTCGGCTGAGTGTGGCGCTGCAAAGTTGCCTAACCTTCCAGGATTTAACCAGTCAACTGTTGGCTCTAATGCCTGCCAACTTACCGATTCATGCGTTTGAAGTGGTGATTACTTTAGAGAACCAAAAAAGCCAACAGCTCTGCTTTTGGTCAGACGATGCGGTCAGCATTCCCAAAGATGACGAATTAGCTTGCCAGATTCCCGAGCCATTTGACATCACTATGATGGATGCTGCCTTCTCACCCTTGCTGCCGCAGCGGCCAGCTTTGACGGGCAAGGGTAAAGCCTCTTTGCCGATTAATTCGCGACTCTGGCGATGTTATCAACTCACGTCACAACACCTGACCCTAGGTACCTTGAAGTTTGAGCTCAAGGCTGAGGCGGCCGAGCATTTGCCAGTCGAAAATAGCATTCTCAACTGTGTAGCCGACCAAATTAGTGTGACCTTGCGGCGGTTAGTATTGCTGCGGCAGCTTCAGACCGAAAATCTGCAAGATCCGCTAACGAAATTGTTCAATCGCCGCCACATGATGATGGTGCTCAGTAAGCTCCTAAAGCGGGTGAGCTACGGTCGGTACCAAGTTGGGCTCATCATGATGGATTTAGATCACTTCAAGCAGATCAATGACACCTACGGGCACGATGCTGGCGATCAAGTCTTGAGTATGGTGGGTTTGTTTCTCAAGGGACATGCCCGCCCCAACGATGTCGTCTGTCGCTTTGGGGGAGAAGAGTTTGTGCTGATTTTGCCCGGCGTTACTTGGGACATTTTGAGCCGAAGGGCGCATCAGCTCTGCCGCAGCTTGCACTATATGAATCTCAATCTTGCCGAAACGCCACTGCAAATCACGATATCGGCTGGATTTGCGATCGCGCCAGCCCATGCCAAGACACCAGCTACTTTGATCAAAGCCGCTGATACAGCCTTGTATGAGGCCAAATGCCAGGGCCGCGATCGCGCAGTGGGAGCGCCGCCACCGTCAGAGACAGGGACTTAGCTTCCACCGCGCTCGCCTAGCAATTCTTAAGCATCCAGAAGTTGAATATTGGAAAAGCGGAAGATTTGCTCAACGGTGCCGTGATCAGTCTCCGTTTGGATCTTGCGCTCCGTCAAAATGACGTAGTCACCCACTTTTTCGTAGTTGTCTTCAAAGACGCTGCGACCGCCTTTTTGCTCGCCTGTTGCCGGGTCGCGATACACCGAATCGTATTTGTGAGACAGGTATCCGGCACCGGTATCGTGGCTGCTAAAGGTATGAATCGTGACCACAGTGCCGTGGATATGGCGATGCACCATGCTGACTTCGTTATCGCGCACTTCGTAGCGATCGCCCTCAGCCTTGCCGCCCATCAAAACTTCAACGGAACCGTCTTCTAAAGTTTTGCCATAGGAGAAAGTATTCTCGCCGTGGGACGCTTCAAAGGGACGGCGGATGCGGTGGATTGCCACTTCCCAAAGTTGGCCATGGATGGCTTTTTTCGCGGCTTCATCTTCAAGGTCTGAAACTTCCGCTTTGAGGTCAGTGCCGACCTTCGCCTTAGCCGTGACCGTCTTACCATCAGCCATCATGGTCACGTCAGCGGTGTAGCCGGGAAAGTTGTTGTCCCAGGTGTAGCGGTTTTCGTAGGCCGCGCGAAAGAAATCGCGAGCGGAGACTTGAGTGCCTACCATGGGTTACTCCTTAATGTATCTGTGAATGCAATTTAGCCTTTTAGCATGGTAACGCCCTGATTCATGGAAAGTCAGGAGGGGGAAGCGTCGCATCCAAGAGTTAGCCCCTCAAAATGGCTGGCGCGATCGCAATCTGTCCAAAGTCCTCTTGCCTGACTAAAGGCTTCCTGATTGAATAAGTTCAATTCAAAATAAATTTTTGTAAAACGAGGGTTTCCCAATGTACGTCGTGCAGATTGCCTCGGAATGTGCCCCAGTGATTAAAGCTGGCGGCCTAGGGGACGTAGTGTATGGCCTGAGTCGTGAGGTGGCGGCTCAGGGGCATTGTGTTGAGCTGATTTTGCCCAAATACAACAACATGCGCTACGACCACATTTGGGGCCTGCATGATGCCTATCGTGACTTGTGGGTGCCCTGGTATGGCGGTCGCGTGCACTGCTCGGTGTTCTGTGGTTGGGTCCATGGTCAGCTTTGCTTCTTTATCGAGCCCCACTCCAACGACTTCTTTTTCGACCGGGGGGTGTACTACGGCTGTGATGACGACCCCATGCGCTTTGCCTTCTTCAGTAAAGCGGCGCTGGAATTCTTGCTGCAGAGCAATAAGCGGCCCGACGTGATTCACTGTCACGACTGGCAAACGGGCCTGGTTCCCGTCATGCTGTACGAAATGTTCCAGTACCAGGGCATGGAAAACCAGCGGGTGCTGTACACCATCCATAACTTTAAGCACCAGGGCTTTGCCGGACCAGAAGTGCTCTGGGCAACTGGCCTGAACCGCGAAGCTTACTATTTCCAGTACGAGCAGTTACGCGACAACTTCAATCCGTTTTCGCTCAACTTTATGAAGGGGGGCATTGTCTATGCCAACCACGTGAATACTGTGGCCCCGCATCATTCCTGGGAAGCCATGTACGGAGACTGCGGGTTTGGCCTAGGGGGCACGCTACATTCCAAGAGCTTTAAGTTTTCCGGCATTCTCAACGGGGTGGACTACACCATTTGGAATCCGGAAGAGGATGCCCACATCGCCCATCCCTACACCCTTAGCACTTTCGAAGACAAGGTATTGAACAAAAAGGCTTTACGGGAAAAGCTCAACTTGCGGCCCTGCGACAAGCCCATGATTGCTTTCATCGGTCGACTTGATGATCAGAAAGGGGTGCATCTCGTCCACCACGCGATGTACTATGCGCTGAATCGCGGGGCGCAGTTTGTCTTGTTGGGGTCAGCGACCGACAGCACGATTAATGACTGGTTCTGGCATGAGAAGCGCCATCTGACGGATAATCCCGACATCCACCTCGAGCTCAGCTTTAACGAAGAGCTGGCCCATCTGATTTATGCGGGCGCTGACATGATGGTCGTGCCTAGCAAATTTGAGCCCTGCGGTTTGACTCAGTTGATTTCGATGCGCTATGGCACGATCCCCATTGTGCGGGGGGTCGGTGGCTTGGTCAGCACCGTGTTCGACTGGGATTACGATACGTATCATCCCCAAGAAGAACGGACGGGTTTTGTCTTTTATGAGTCCGATAACCATGCCCTGGAATCAGGGATGAATCGGGCGCTTGATCTGTACTACGACGAGCCTGAACT
>CAZFWL010000464.1:0-3670 GCA_964522775.1 uncultured Halomicronema sp. | reverse complement strand
TTGTCAAGTTTCATCGGCTGTTTTGTTACGGTGGTGAACCGGCCTTATTGGTTATCGATTGGGCTTGCAGTAACCTCATCAGCAAAAATCACTACTTTTTACCGAGGATGAGACTGGGTCAACATCTCGGTCATCATCAAACTGCTTCATATTGCCCAAGCTTAGTTGCAGGTTTCACGACAGGTCATAAAGGTTATTACTGTGGTGATCCCACCGCTATTGGTATAGCGATCCCCAGCTTGGTCTTAAGACACCTTTGATGTTGTAGACCAATTTTAAGCACTGAATAATATACAAAGCGAAATTAGGGCTCAGATAGTTACTATCCGCAAATCTTGTAGACATTCTTAAATTTCCTTGATGGAAAAATAATTGCGACAACTGCTTTGTCGGCTTAATTGGGTCGTTGATCGCGGCGTTGGGGATCGCTCAAAGTCGGGTCCAGTGAGGGATCACGGGGCAATTCATCCGTTCGCAGGAGCACCCTGCCATTGAGAACGGCTAATAATTCAACTTGTAACGGACCTATCGTGGGAATCGGTGCTGACGCGATCGCCTGAATTTCTATTGCGGTATCTAGATTACGCATTTCTTGCAGAAAGGCTAGCAGGGCCTCGGTGCGCCCTTCCGCTACCTGCAAGGTGTCGCCCACGAGGCCGTCTTGGCGCGCGCGAAACTGGAGCGACGCAATCAGCAGATTGAGTTTTTCAACGAGTTCTTGGTTGGTTAAGTCGCGGGGATCAACATTTACCGTAGCGAGTCGCTCGCCGGGGTCGTAAATTAGCTCATTGACCGCTGCATCAATAAAAACCTGTACGCAAGGGTCGCCATCGGCAACAACACAAGGCTCGCCAATAATATAGTTGGCGGATGACAGCACCCGCAAAACGTAGGACTGACCATCGCTGATGCGCCGCACCAAACGGTCGACTTCTTGAGTGGGGATAAGCAGCACCGGCTCATCACGATCAATGCCTGGCGCAATTTCTTCAATGGCAGAACGATTAGCCTGTCGCAGCAGTTGATCAACAGCGCGACGCGCCTCCACTTCGTCATTTACCCGCAACAGCACCGAAACCAGAGGTTCGTTGCGCCCAACAGCGACGCTGCCTCGAAACAGCCCTTGATACTGCCGTTCTAGGATTGCAACGTTTTCTTGAAGTTCCGCCTGCTGACGTTGCAATCCTCGGAGCCGGGCTTCACGTTGGGCAATATCCTGATCGCGTTCAGCAATCAGGCGATCGCGTTCTTCAATGCGCTCTTGGACAGTTGCTTGCTGCTGTAGCAAGTCAGCCCGCTCAGTCTCCAATCGTTGAATTTCGGTTTGGAGTTGGGCTGATTGCTCAGAGACCTGCCCCAATTCTGACTGCAGGGAGGTTAAACGCGATCTCGACTGTTGCAATTCGTCCTGTGTCGTGCGCTGTTGCTGCACTGCCTGCTGCAGCGATTTGTTAATGTTGCCCAGCTCTTCCTGGGCAGCGGTTTGTTCATCGCGGGCGTCAGCCAGAGCGGTTTCAATATCGGCTTTAGCCGTTTGTGCAGCTTCAAGCTCCGTTTCGGCTTCTGACAGGTCGTCTTGGATGCGTTCGAGCTCAAATACCCCTGTCCGAAGCTGTTGACTCACGCCAAATAGCAGTGCCAAGGTAGAGGCCGAAATGACGCCACCCGTCAAAATGCTAACGACTGTTGCAGTCTGACGAGGGCGCAAATTAAACAGGCTGAGCCGAGCCTTGCCGACTTTCATGCCAATGCGATCGCCGAGCGTGGCAATCACACCGCCTAGAATTAAGACTGCTAATACTAGAACGTAACCTGTGGCCATGCGCCCGTTACCTGCGATTCATGACCACTCTACTGCACAGCTTTACAATCAGGTGAACTGCTGACTCAGATTGACTGGGTCATGCACCGTGATCTTTTTCTTATGAATGGCAATCATGCCCTCTTGGCGGAGATCACCTAGCAGTCTAGTCACGGTAACTCTGGTCGAGCCAATGGCTTCGGCGATCGCCTGGTGCGACAACTTTAGGTCAATGGTGATGCCCTCAGAACTTGGCACCCCAAAATCGCGGCACAGAATCAGGAGGAAACTGACCAGCCGCGAGCCCATGTCTCGGTGCGCCAGCGTTTCAATCATCATCTCCGTCTGCAAAATTCGCGATGACAACCCCTTCAGCATCACCATCGAGAGTTCAGGATTCTCGATCAAGGCGGGCTGTACTTGGTCGATGGGTAAAGACAGCAGCTCAACTGGGGTAAACGCCACCGCGTGATAAAAGCGATCAGACCGCTCACCGGTGATCAGCGATAACACCCCAAAGACGCTATTTTCTCGCAACAGCGCAACAGTGATTTCTTCGCCAATTTCGTAGACTCGAGAGAGCTTAACCGCTCCTTTCATCAAGAAGTAGACCCGCTCTGCCGGATCACCTGGAAAAAAGATTGTCTTGCCGCGCTCATAGGTTTCAACAACGGGGGGGAATGCGCCACCCGCAAGTTGCCGAAACGCATTGGCTAAGGGCTTGTCCTGCGCTGCTATCATCTTGAGTCCACTTTTGTCTGCTGGAACCAAACATTACGATAGCCACATCTTACTGAAATTCACGGAAACGCCTACCGATTGAGGCGCGTTGCGTGAATTCTAGGTCTTTAAGAAATGCAAACCGCAATGCATTAACCGTCTATTAAGGCGACTTATGAGGAGACCTTTTGTATCCAAGAATACTTGGAAAGATAAAGCCGCAGAAAATCTCTGATAAATCGGAGCGGTAGCGATCGCCCTCTCCCTGATCTCCGGGGAGTTTTTGTAGCAATAGCTGCAAATTTCCTGAAACGGATTGTGTTCCGACTCTCGCGATCGCCAATGCCTGAAAACCCTAAAGTCATTGCCATAAAAAGAATCCAGGATTCTTAATTTAATCCCGACAAAAATAGTCGGGTATGTTTGACCCGTATTTTTTGACCGTGATACTATTCGCGAAGTTCTGTTGAAACAGCACTGTTGCTGCAAGTTCATTCCGCGAGAGAGTAAGAAAACAATGACTCAGGCCATTGATCAGCCCAAAACGCTATCGACCGGTGCCGCCCTAGGGGCCACTTTTTCCGCCTTGCGTTGCCGCGAGTGTGGCGAAACCTATGAACTGGGCGCGAAGCATGTCTGCGAAGACGTTTGCTTTGGTCCTTTGGAAGTGGTGTACGACTATGACCTGATTCGTCAGCGGGTCAGTCGCGCAAGTATTGAAGCGGGTCCGAAGTCGATTTGGCGCTACAAAGATTTCTTGCCAGTAGCTTCTGACGATCCCATCGATGTCGGCACGGGCATGACGCCATCACTGAAAGCTGATCGCCTCGCCCGCCGTCTAGGTTTGAAATCTCTCTACATCAAAAATGACGCGGTTAATATGCCGACCCTGAGTTTCAAAGATCGGGTCGTATCCATTGCCCTCAGTCGCGCTCGTGAACTGGGCTTCTCCACCGTTTCTTGCGCCAGCACTGGCAACTTGGCCAACTCGACGGCAGCGATCGCGGCCCATGCTGGACTCGACTGCTGCGTGTTCATCCCTTCCGACTTAGAAGCGGGTAAAGTGCTCGGCACATTAATCTACAACCCCACCGTAATGGCGGTGAAGGGCAACTACGACCAGGTCAACCGCCTGTGTTCTGAAGTGGC
>CAZFWL010000463.1:0-3681 GCA_964522775.1 uncultured Halomicronema sp. | reverse complement strand
CTACAGCAAGAATCTTTGCCTGTTGAGGAGCAGTTACATCTTGGCGGCGGCAAAGTCGTTGACCTACGTGATGAGCTGCACGAAGTGCTCTATGAGGTCTATATCGCCACCCTTAAACGCGACTTTCCCGGCTTTGCCTCCATCAAGTTTCAAGTCGTGAAGTTCGAGCCCATGCAGGAAGCTGGACTACCGGCTGACGATCGCCAGTCTCTCTGCCGCCTGCTCGAAGAAATGCTCTGTAATGTCGGCAAGCACGCGATCGGAGCCAAGCGCCTTACAATTTCCTGCTACGCCACCGACACCGATAACATCATTCGGGTAGAAGACAATGGCAAAGGGCAGGCCGCGCCGGATACCGTGCCCACCTCAACCACCGGGGGCCGTGGCACGCAACAAGCCCAAGATCTCGCCCGCCGCCTCGGCGGTACCTACCAGCGAGAATTCACTCCCACCGGAACCCACTGCGAACTCCGTTGGCCGACCCGCCGTCCTCGTGCTTGGTGGCCGCGATCGCTCCGGCGCGTTTAACTCATTCACGCACCAAGCGTTCTCTACTTCTTTCTCCTCAGCCAACTGGCCGAAAAGTGCCACTAAGCTCTCCCAAAACCGCCTCTGAGCTGTCTGAAAGATCGGGTGGGCAGCAGGGCTGGCTTATCTACGCTTGTAGATGAAGGCCATTTCTCCCGAGCACCATGCACAGCACTCTCACAGACAGTCTCCCAAGCCTTTTAGCAAAAGCCGCCGTTGTGTTGCTCAGTTGCCTCGACGATGCGCTAGTCGTAATCCTCAGCAAACTTGGCATCACCGTCCCAGGACTGCAAGGTTTGAGTACCCTCCTGATGGCGATCACGGTGGGCTTTTGGCTCTATCGACTGCTGCGCTTTATGAGCTGTCGAGATCGCCTGCACCCGAGTCACGCAGCCTTATCAAACTAGTCGAGCCGCTTTGCCAGCTTGGCAACAGCCTCAACCACAATTTTTAATAAAGTGCTCTGCCTCGCGTTTTCCCGCGATCAAACCGTTATCCTAAGCCCACATAGAGAAAAGCCGTCATGATCATGCCTGTCTTGCGTCCCGTCCCAACGTTGTCTGTCCTACGCTGTGCGGCGGGCGGAGTGAGTTGCCTGCTGGTGATCGCCGCTCCTACCCTGGCCCAATCCCCCCAAACTCCGACATCTTTGAATGCCGAAGCGATTCTCATCAGTTCCCGCGCCTATACACCGCCCTCTGGTGCCCAAAGTGGCGGCGGAGCCAGCACTGGCGGCGGCGTTCGCGGTTGCGGCGCAGAAATGCTGGCCCTTGCGCCGGCGTTTCATACCCCCGGTCAAACCTTTTCCGAGTACCCCACCTTTGTGTGGTACCGCGACGAAGGGGTAGCAGAAAGGCTGGAATTTACCCTCTTTCAACAGCTGGGTGAAACAGAAACCGAGATCTTCAGTACTGAGGTAGCCGTAGGCGATGCAGGCTATCAAGCCTTCACGCTGCCGGACACCGTAGAGCCACTCATTGTGGGTGAAACCTACCGCTGGCAAACGACCGTCTACTGTGAGGCCGAAAATGATCAGGCCATGCAGTGGGTCGCGGCTGAGGTGACCATCGTTGAGCCGCCTCGCAGCTTGGCCCTGTTAGAAGCTGTCGCCCCGACTCCATGGCAAAAAGGGGTGAGATTTGCCCGCGCCGGTTATTGGTACGACGCCCTGGCCCAGGTCTATGCGGATGACACGATTGATGGCCAAGTCCTGCGCCAAGCCCTGCTGCTGGATATTGCCGATCTCGCAGAAGATGCAAATGTCAGCGCCGCTAACCGCTGGAGCGATCGCCTGCGGGCCATCGCCGAAACGCCCTAAATGCCATTAACCGAGCATAACGAACGGCGATTGCGTGCCGACTCTCCTTCGCCCCTGTCCTTCTAAACTCAACGACCAGGCAACGAACCAATTGATTCCATAAACAAAACTGCCCTGGCCATCATCAAATTTGTCCTCTCAGCGCCCGCGATTTCTTTTAAGCTTTGAACACAGCGTTCTGAAGGAATCCCCCATGGTTCAGTTAGGTCATGTTGTTCGGTTGGGCGTCGGTGCTGGGACGGCGATCGTGATCGTCACCCCAGGTCTGTTGAGCATTACAGCTCAAGCCCAAAGCACGGTTCCTGACAATGTGACAGCGCTGCCCGTATTGCCCGATGAGGTCGTGACCTGTGACCTCTTGATTGTTGGGGGCGGTTTGTCCGGGACAGCTGCAGCCTATCAAGCCCTGCAAGCCGGGCACACCGTTTGCCTGACTGAAATGACTGACTGGGTCGGGGGCCAGATTTCTTCCCAGGGCACCACTGCACTGGATGAATCTCGCCGTCAGCGGCAACTGCTCTTCTATTCCGTTGGTTACAACGAGTTACGGCAGCGGGTCGAAGAAAAGTATGGCGAACTCGATCCCGGTCGCTGCTGGGTAAGTGCCACGTGCTTTTTGCCCTATGACGCCCACGCCATTTTGTTCGACATGCTCGAAGATGCTGCCGACGCCAGCGACGGGACCCTGAAATGGTTTCCGAACACCGTTCCCAAAGACCTGGAATTTAACGCTGATGGTACTCAAATCATCGGCATGACTGGTATTCAGCACACCCCCCAACCGGGAACCCCCCCGCTAAACACCGAACCTCTGTCCGCCGTCATCGAAGACTTTTACACGTACGAAGATTCGCCTCGGTTTGAGAAGACCATTGTTCAATTTGTGCCGCCCGAAACGCCACCCGAAGGTCCAGCGGATTGGTACGTCATTGAAGCGACGGAAACCGGAGAGCTGATTGCCTTAGCTGACGTGCCCTATCGCTTGGGGCTTGATCCCAAGTCTCACCTCAACCCGTCTTCGCCAGTGGCTGAGCAAGACCCCTATTGCACCCAGGGGTTCACTTACACCTTCGCGATGGAAAAGACCGAAGAACCCACCCCCCAAGATATTCCCAACTATTACTCGCAGTACGAGCCGTACTTTAGTTGGGAGCAGGTGCGCGACTTTGATGCTCAGGACTATTACGATTTTGTCTTTACCTATCGCCGGATCTGGGCTGCCGAGCCCGAACGGGATGAAACGATCGCAGGCGTACCGCGTCCTACCCCTGGCGATATCTCCATGCAAAATTGGACCTGGGGCAATGACTATCGCCCCAGCAATGCCGTTGATAATCTCATCTACTCCCACGACCAGCTAGAAGACCTGGGTCAGCTAGAACCCGGCGGCTGGCTAGGGGGTCTACGGCAGGAAACCCTGCGGCGGGGCGAAGAGAACGCTATCAGTTATTACTACTGGATGGTCATTGGCGAAGGCGACTCTCAATTAGATGACAGCCTTAAGGAACCCGTGTTGAACAGTCGGTACGTGTCTGGTTACGACTCGCCGATGGGAACGGCACACGGCCTCTCGAAGTTTCCCTATATTCGCGAAGCCCGCCGCATTGTGGGTCGCCCCTCCTTTGGTTACGATGACGGCTTTGAAATCAATGAGGTTGATTTCACCTGGATTGACTTTAGCGACCCGTTTTATGCGGAAAATCTCGACCCAGCGACCTATGAACGATTGCGAGTTGAAGTGGCTGGCCAAGGTGCGATCGATGCTCTGGTGAACAACACGCCGCCAGAAGATATTCCCCAACGGCAACGGGCCAGAATTTATCCTGACTCCATTG
>CAZFWL010000462.1:1482-3714 GCA_964522775.1 uncultured Halomicronema sp. | reverse complement strand
ATCACTTCGTTACGGCAAGCCGACGTCAGGTGCTGACAGGGATCCCCCGCTGTCGCCGCCCCCTTAAAAATGGGGCTCTAAATATCCTGGCTAAGCATCCCCCTTTTTCTAGCGCAGCCATGCCCAGAGGGCTTTAGGGGGATAGAGGGGGATCAGCAGTCACTTAACGCTAAACAGATCACTCTGCTGAAGACCGTCCCCTATGGTCAGACTTGAAACTGTTGACTGTGCAGATAGGCATAGCGATCGCCCCGTGCCAGCAACTCTTCATGGGTGCCCGATTCGACGATGTGTCCCTTTTCCAACACGAGGATGCGATCCGCATTGCGGATGGTGGCAAGGCGATGGGCAATGATGAATGCGGTGCGATCGCCCATTAGCCGCTCCAACGCTTCCTGCACCAGATTTTCCGACTCCGAATCCAGCGCCGAGGTCGCTTCATCGAGGATCAAAATGCGGGGATTGAGGAGAACGGCGCGGGCGATGGCGCTGTCCGCCGGACAGGTTCACCCCCCGTTCCCCCACCCAGGCGTAATATCCCTGGGAAAATTGGCTGATGAAGTCATGGGCGTTGGCCACTTTGGCTGCTGCTTCCACGGCTTGCAGGTCGAATTCCTTTTGCCCAAAGGCAATGTTTTCCGCAATGGTGCCGGAAAAGAGCACCGTCTCTTGGGGCACGATGCCGATTTGCCGCCGCAGACTCTTCAACGTCACCGTGGCAATGTCTTCCCCATCAATCAAAATCTGCCCTGCCTGCGGATCATAAAAACGCGGCAAGAGATTCACCAGCGTGGTTTTGCCCGCTCCCGAAGATCCCACCAGGGCAATTTTCTCCCCTGGTTTCGCGAGTAAACTGATGCCTTGCAACACCGGCTCCCCCGGCTTGTATTGAAAGCTGAGGTGGCGATATTCCACCTTGCCCGTTACTGCTGGTAGTGGCCGTGCATCGGTTGCTTCTTTCACCCCTGGCGCGATCGCCGTTAGCTCAAACACGCGATCTACCGACGCTTCCGCCTCTTTGAACAGGTTGTAGTTTTCCGTGGTGTGGGTAATCGGGTCGATGAGCAGGAGCCCTGCCGTCACATAGCTGGCAAAGTCCGCCCCGGTGAGGTTGCCCGTCGAAATTTGCCAGCTCCCCACCAAAAATAAGACGAGAATAATGCCCGCATACAGCAGACCAATGACGGGATACTGCACCGCCAATAGCCAAGCGGCCCGATATTTGGCGTCATAATGGCGCTGCGACTCCGCCTGAAAGCGATCGACCGCATAATCCTCTGCCGCAAAGGCCCGAATCAGCCGAATGCCGCCAAACACTTCCGTTAGTTGAGACGACAAGTCCGACACCAGATTCTGGCTTGTCCGGGAATATTGCAGCATGCGATCGCCAAACCACCCCACCAGCACCGCAAAGGCAGGCACGATAATCAGCATGGTCAGCGTCAACTGCCAGTTGAGATACACCATGTAGGTGATCACCACCACCAGTTGCAAAATGCTGGGAATAAAGTCTTGAAATAGCTTTTTTACGACTTCCCCAATGCGATCGATATCCTCGGTCAAGCGATACGTTAAATCACCTGTCTGAGCTTTTTCAAAGTAAGCCAGGCTGAGTTGTTGTAGATGGCGATAGGTTGCTACCCGCAGCTTTAGCGCCACCTGCAGCGCCGCCTTGGACATCAGGGAATCTTGCCCATATTGCCCCAGCTTGTGAATCACAAAACCCACAATCGTAATGGCAGCCAGTTTGGCTAGCTCCAACACCTGGCCTTGCACCAACAGCGACAGCATCTGCCCTGATAACCAGGCCAAAATTGGCCAAAACGCTGTGAAGACTAGCGTACAGAGCAAGGCATAGCAGATGGTGCGCCACTGCTCGCGAACGTAGGGAGCCAGATTGAGATATTTTGAGCGGGTTTTTGCGCGGGGGGCCAAGCGATCGCCTCTGCCAATTCTGCCAATCCCACGCTACAGCATTTTTGGCGACCCGAAATTCACCCTGCGAAATGGTCGCCCCGTCCTCAACAGCATTGTCACTGTGGCGAAAAGGATTGTTTTTACGTTAGTGGCCTGGACGTTGGCCATTGCTTTTTAGAGATGGCTGGTGCATCTTGAACACGGCTTTTTTAAGTTGGCTGAAAACATTAAATAATGGTTTTCGTGGTTTGCTCAAGCAGTCGTAAATCCTGCGAAGGCAAAAAAGGATCCTGAGAAAGCCATTAAAAGTCTTTC
>CAZFWL010000462.1:0-1454 GCA_964522775.1 uncultured Halomicronema sp. | reverse complement strand
CTTTAATTCACTAAAAGCCTATTGAAAACAACACTTCTTAACGTCGCCCTTCGGAATAATCGGCTTTGAGTGTATTTCGTTCGTCTTTATTCCCGCTGGTAAGTTATTTTTTATTTTTATTTACAAGAGTGAATTAGGTATTAAGGATTCATATTGTAGAGTTAAAGATAGATTATTGTTCGCTTTTTTCTGGTTTGACGACTCTTTTTGAATTGCTGTTTCGCACTGGCCTAAACACTATGAACCTTAAAAGTAAGAGCTTTTATAACTTTGCGATTGTGCCCGGAACGCGCGACCATAAGGGCTATTTCGTGCAGGATGGCACTTATAACCTGGTGCGAGTTGAAGATTCTGGTTGGGCATTTATTTGTCAAGATAATCACACCTGTTACTACGTTGATCCCGAGAGTTTGTCTGAGGTATGTGACCTGGAAGATTATGTTTTGGCGATAGGGGAGTGATTTTTGTTACGCTGCCTGCTGTTAATTGAATCTGCTCGATAAATCGATTACTGGTTTTTGTGCGCCGCAGAATCGCATTGATAAATGCTGGTTTGACTGTTTTAAGGCAACTCTGAATAGGGTTGCCTTTTGTTATTTCAGCAGCTTTAACGATTTAGGTAAAAGTGATTTGATGCGGTGCTTTGAGATTCTGGGATAGAGAATTGTTGATGTTTCAATAGAAGTTGGCTCTTCTGGGGCGTTTCGACCTCGCTGTGAGTGGCATGGGGAGTACAGGTCAAAGGATGCCAGTTGGGCGCGGTTCGTCAGCTTTCGTCGCTTGCAGCTGTGGCTGCATGAATCAGCAAGTGTAGTTCGCTACCGTAGGATGTATAAAGTGAGCAACATTGATCGACGACACCATGGATAAGGCCGAACAACTAATCCGCATGGCGGAGGATGAGCTAACGCAATACAGTACGGAAGCTCGCAAAATTGAAAAATTGCGCCGAAAATTTGGTTTTGCTGTTCCTTATCGGGAGCAAAAAGCGATTCGTGATCAGGTCGAGGCTGATATTCCTACGAATTTTGTTGCTCGGATTGTTGAAGCTAACCGGCAAACAGTCGCGCTGCCGTTTTGGGGGATCGGCGGGTTGGGCTTGCTGATTGGCATCTCTTTTCGCCAACCGCTGGACATTATTGCTACTGGCATCGGATTTTATGTGGCCTTTCAACTCCAAAAGTGGGGCTGGGAGTTGCAGGCAAAGCGCTTGGTGGTTAAGACGCTGGATGACATTGAAGCGGGTATCCAAGCAGCCAAAGCAGAGTCAGCTGCTTCAGACGCCTAGATCAGCATTTAGCTGGATTTTGTTGATTGGGTCGCTGAGCAGCAGGCTGCTAAAGGCGTTTGCTGACGGCGCAGCCAGTCAATGGTTTCTGTCGAACAGCAGATCTAAATTAGCGCTCAAGATGAGACTCTAGAAGTTTATCGTTTGTAAAATTCGGCTATTGATC
>CAZFWL010000461.1:0-3714 GCA_964522775.1 uncultured Halomicronema sp. | reverse complement strand
ACATTGCCCATTGTGCATAATCACGCAATCAGGACAAGAATTAATCCTAGCTGCAAGATATTGCAAACTGGCGACATTTGCCTTTACCTTACAGCATTGTTAGGGCCTGCCTGGCAAGGCCTCATGCAGCCGAACTAATTTAAATAATTCCCAATTTCAGAGGACAGGGATTCATGGCGGATCAACTCAACATACTTTCATCTGGGCAGGTCGTGCCGACCCCTCTGCATACTGAGGTGCAGCGCTCCTACCTGGAATACGCCATGAGTGTCATCGTGGGGCGGGCTTTGCCCGATGTGCGCGACGGCCTGAAACCGGTCCATCGTCGTATTCTTTACGCGATGTATGAGTTGGGTTTGAGCCCGGACCGCCCTTTTCGTAAATGTGCCCGTGTGGTGGGGGATGTGCTGGGTAAGTATCACCCGCACGGGGACCAGGCCGTGTATGACGCCCTGGTGCGCATGGTGCAAGACTTTTCGAGCCGATATCCGTTGCTGGCGGGGCACGGCAACTTTGGCTCGGTAGACAATGATCCGCCTGCGGCCATGCGGTATACCGAGACGCGTTTGGCTGCCGTTAGTTTTGAATCTTTGCTGGACAACATTGGCGAAGCGACCGTCGATTTCATCGACAACTTTGACAATTCCCAGCAAGAGCCGATTGTGCTTCCGGCGCAGTTGCCGAACCTGTTGCTTAATGGTTCGTCGGGCATTGCGGTGGGGATGGCCACTAACATTCCGCCGCATAATTTAGGCGAGGTGGTGGATGGGTTGATTGCCCTGATCGATCGCCCCACGCTCTCCGATGAACGACTCTTCGAACTGATTCCCGGTCCGGATTTTCCCACTGGGGGCGAAATCATTGATGCTAAAGGGGTGCAGGATGCTTATCGCACTGGACGCGGCAGCATTCCCGTGCGAGGCATTACGCAACTGGAAGAGATTCGGCCCGGTCGCGGACGACAGCGGCGGACAGCGATTATTGTGACGGAACTGCCCTACCAGGTCAACAAAGCCGGATGGATTGAGAAAGTCGCGGATTTGGTCAATAACGGTCGCTTGGACGGGATTGCTGACATTCGGGATGAGAGCGATCGCGACGGCATGCGGGTGGTGATTGAGCTGAAGCGGGAAACGCAGCCGGAAGTGGTACTGAGTGCGCTGTATCGGCAAACGCAGCTCCAACACAACTTTGGGGCGATCATGCTGGCCCTCGATAACAGCCAGCCGCAGCAGCTTTCCCTGCGGGAGATGCTGAACGCGTTCCTCAATTTTCGTGAGCAAACGCTGATTCGGCAGTACCGTTACGACCTGGAAAAAACGGAAAACCGCCTCAACATTGTGGTAGGGCTGCTCCGAGCGCTGGAAAATCTGGATCAGCTCATCGAGATTCTGCGGCACGCGCCAGATGGCACGACCGCTAAAGTGTCGCTGGCAGAAGAATTTGACCTGAGCGATCGCCAGTGTGATGCCATTCTCGCCATGCCGTTGCGGCGGTTAACTGGGCTGGAACGGCAGAATTTGCAAGGCGAATACGATGGACTGACCACCCATCGAGATGAACTGTTGCGCTTGTTGAATGACCGCAATGAGTTGCTGAAGGCGCTGAAGAAAGAGCTGCGATCGCTAAAGAAAAAATTTGGTGATGAGCGCCGCACCCGCATTCAAAGTGAGGCTGAGCGTCAGGAAGAAACGGAACAGCTGGCTGAAATTCTCGCGGAGCATAAGGAAGAGGATGTGGTGCTGGAATTTAGCCAGAAAGGCTATGTGCGCCGCTCCACGACTCGTGCCTATCAGCGGCGACAAGCGCGCCAAACTGACACGACTCGTCAGGAATTCCAAGAGGAAGAAGATCCGACGCTACAGACAGAGGCCGCGAACACCGCCCAAGAGTTGCTAGTGCTCACCCGTGATGGCAAAGCCTTTACCCTCAGCATTGACGAAATCCCGCAAACGTCGCGTCAGTCTAAAGGGATACCGCTGATCAATCTATTGCCCAATTCCGCTGGGCGTGACCCCGAAGCCATTGCGACCCATCTTGTCCTCACGGAATCTGTGCTCACCCATGATTTGGTATTGTTGACTCGCTTAGGCAAGATTAAGCGGGTGCCGCTGTCGGATTTCCAAAACCTGACGGGTCGGGGATTGACTGCGGTCAAACTGAAAAAAGGGGACGACCTCGCGTTTATCACCTTGGTGCAAGCGGATGAAGAATTAGCGATCGCGACGTCGGGTGGCAGATTGATTCGATTTGCGGTGGATGACGAGAACCTCCCAGTGATGGGCCGCACCGCTCAGGGACCGCAAGCCCTGCGCCTCCGGAAACAAGAAAGCATTGTGGGTTGTGTTCGCATTCAGCAACCGGATGACTGTGTGTTGATGATTTCGGCGGCGGGCTTTGCCAAGCGATTGCCGATTGGGGGGATTCACTTGGGGGCGCGGGGCGGCATTGGTACCCAAGCCTTCTTGTTCAAGCAAAAAACGGATCATCTGGTGGCGATCGCTCCCAGTCCGCTCAATGGTGAACTGACGTTGGTGACTTCTCAGGCGCGCTGCGCTCAGATTCCCATCGATACGATTCCTCGGCAGGGGCGTGAGACTCCGACCAATTATCGACTCAGCAAATTTGCCAAAGGTGAGCGAATTGAGACCGTTACGCTGACCGCCTTGGTTGATAATGGGACGAATACGGCGAGCGATGACGACTCTGAGGAGTAGTTGCCGTTGGCTAAATCCCACTGGGATTTAGGATGCCGTGCTGACATATCGATCAAGATTTTTTGGAGGAGCCATCCACCGTGGCGCAGGTTGTCCTAGAAAATTTGTACAAAACCTTTGTAGGGCAAGGTCGGGCGCAGTCGAGTGAGGACGGCGAAACGGCCGCCGAACAGGCGGTGCTGCGGCGCATCAATCTCAAGGTGCCTGATGGCGAATTTATGGTGCTAGTGGGACCATCGGGCTGCGGCAAAAGCACCCTATTGCGGCTAATTTCGGGATTGGAAGAAATTACGGCGGGCAATATTTCGGTCGGCGATCGCCAGGTGAACCAACTGCCGCCGAAGCAGCGGGACATCGCCATGGTGTTCCAGAGCTATGCACTGTACCCACATCTGACGGTGTACGACAATCTGGCCTTCGGGCTGCGGCGCATGGGGGGGAGTCGGGCACAACTGCTCGCCGAACCGGCAGAATCGCTGGTCCCCAATGCCGAACTCGACGCCAATCAGCAACTGCAAAACGCATTAGCGAACCGCACTCGTTGGCAAACAGCGCTTTCTGGAGCGACCCGACGATTGCCTAAAGGACTGCGGTACCTGGCTCCTGCCGATAAGCTGATCGACCAGCGGGTGCGATCGGTGGCGCAAATGCTGCAAATTGACGGCTTGCTGAATCGCTTGCCCCGTCAGCTTTCGGGAGGACAAAAGCAGCGGGTCGCGCTGGGTCGGGCGATCGCTCGCAATCCCCAGGTATTTTTGATGGATGAGCCGCTGTCCAACCTGGACGCTAAGCTGCGCACCGAAACCCGCGCCCAAATCGTGAATTTGCAACGGCAACTCGGCATCACGACTATTTACGTGACCCACGATCAAGTCGAAGCGATGACCATGGGCGATCGCATCGCGGTGATGAACGCGGGACAAATTCAGCAGTGCTCGACGCCGCTAGAGTTGTATCGTCGTCCTGCCAACCGCTTCGTTGCCGCCTTTATCGGTTC
>CAZFWL010000460.1:0-3718 GCA_964522775.1 uncultured Halomicronema sp. | reverse complement strand
ATAAGTTGGGAGAAACGCAATGCTTGAGACAGACATAAGCGCATTACTTCTAATAACTCAAACAGTCACAGAAGAAAGTCTAGAAACATCATCAGATCCAGGCTTTCTTCAAAGTATTGGGGCCCATGTTTATTGGATCGCTTCAGTAGTTGGAGCAATCGGTCTGTCTGTGATAGCAAACTTGGTGACAGATCCAGTTAAGAACTTCATGGCAAGAAATTCTACTCAAGCCACCAAAGAGAGAATTAAAGAAATCAAGAAAGAATTAACACTACTTGAAACACTCAAAGATAATTCAGACAAAAAATTTGACTATTTTATTCGAAAGACACTGAGAGCGTTTATGTATCTTGTTGTGGCCGAAGGTATTCACAGCAGTACAACAATACTCTTTCACGAATCGGAGCTCGGAGAACCACTAGGATTGATCTTATACTTCTCTTTAGCTTGCTTGTACTGCATAGCGTTTTTTAAGTTGGGCATTATTGTAGAAACAAGTTCTCAATTGATTGACTGGGAAGAATACCGAAAAGAACAAGAAGCCTTACTGATCAAATTACAAAGAAGACATCCACTTTAACTTTTTAGACCGCAGTCTTGAGAGAACAGTTTATGGGTCGGGTATTGCAAACGTGGCTAACTTGGCTAGAGACTCGGTGGGTGGCTCCGGCTTACTCCGGCGGGGTATTGCTGGGATTATCGATCGCGCTCTTAGGGGCAGCGGTCAACAGTATGGCGGGGTGGCTTTATGCCATGGGCGGCGTGATGATCGCGATCGCGCTGCTCAATATTTGGGGCGCTCCTCGCAGCCTGCAGGGCTTGCAGGTGCATCGTCAACCGATTCGGCCTATCAGCGTGGGCGAAGTACTCACTGCGGAAGTAGCGATCAACAATCCCACGGCCCAAGCCAAGGTGTTGCTGCAGGTGCGCGATCAGATGCCTACCGACTTGGGGGAGCAGCCAGAAACGGCGATCGCTACTCTGGCTCCCCACCAGTCACACTATTGGACGTACACATTACAGCCTGCCCGCCGGGGCATTTACCATTGGGAGACGGTTACATTACGCACTGCAGCACCGTTTGGGCTGTTTTGGTGTCAGCGATCGCGCCCTGCCGCCGCTCACGCTACGGTATATCCGCAAATTTTGTCCCTCACCCGCTGTCCGCTGATTGACCAAATGGGCGTGGCTCAGGGCACCCGATGGCAAGCCTATCGCCAGACCCAGCAAGCCACTCAGGGCCTGACTCGGGCCATGCGCCCCTACCGCTGGGGCGACCCCACCCGGTTAATTCACTGGCGCACCAGTGCCCGCTATGGTGAGCTGCGCGTGCGCGAACTGGAAGAACAAACCGCCGATAATCAAGTCATCATTGGGCTCGATACCCGCGATCGCTGGCATCCCGAGGCGTTTGAAGCTGCTGTCACAGCGGCGGCTAGCCTTTATATCTATAGTGCGCGACAGCAGCTGTCAGTCTCACTCTGGTTGCCCCACACGGGCCTGTTGCAAAATCGCCATGGCGTTCTCTCTGCGTTAGCCGAGGTCATGCCCGGCCAGCCCCAAACCCAGCGACTACCGGCTCAATCTCTCGTGTGGCTCGGCTCGTCGGCTCCGCCCCACTTGCCGTCGGGCAGTGTGTGGGTACAGTGGCCCGGAACTGGTGCTAGTCATCCCGCTCCGACCGCCGCCGCCCCAGCGTTGACGATCACCTCGGCCACTCCCCTGGCAGAACAGCTCACCGCTGATTTGCCAGAGTCGCTCGCGACGTCTCGATGAGCGGCGGCGTCTAGTATCCGGTCGTGGAGGTGACATAAACGACAACTTGAATTACTGTTTGGGCAATTCAGCCTGATTGTCGGTGCAGATCAGGTGTCAAATGGTTCCTTGCTCATCGCCCTATGCCGAAAGTCAAGTCAATTAGTGCGGGATTGCTGCTCTTGCTGGGATTTTGGTGTCTGGGCCGAGCGGCGGAAATGGGACTCAACCGCAACCCCAATATTCTCGAAAAGCGCGAAACAATTACCGCTGGATTGCTGTTAGGCGTCCCCGCGATCGCGGGCGGCGGATGGCTGTTTTGGGACGTGCGCCGTCAACGGAGACAGCAGGCCGATCTCCGACTCAGGCAGATTTTCTTTCACCTCGTCCAGACGCGGCAGGGACAAGTCACCCCGCTTCAATTCGCCATGGCGACGCAGTTAGAGGGTGAAGCCGCGAATGCTTACCTACGCGATCGCAGCCTGGAGTTTAACGCCACCTTTGAGGTTGATGAAGCGGGCAATATCATTTATTGCTTTCCGCATCGTTCATCTGAGTCTCGGTTCACGGTCGAACCTGTAGCTGAGGCCTTCACCCCATCCCGGCTACCCCCACCGCCCGCATAGCCCCGCACCATAATGTGGTTATCAGACTGTGGTGACGTGATTTACCGGAGTGCTTTATGACGGCTGCTAATGACGCGAATCCTCCCCATCCGCTACTCACAGCGGCGGCGATCGCGGCCTTGCCCGAACAGGTCTTTGGCCATCCCCTCAACGAAAATGCTGTCCGCCATACGCGATCGCTGGCCGGGGCGACGGGTTGCCAACACCTGGGCATTTACTTGGTCCGGGTAGAACCGGGTCACCATTCCACGGAATACCACCGCCATCGGGGCGAAGAGGAATTTCTCTACATTCTCTCCGGGCGCGGCATCGCGACCATTGACGACGAGCTCTTTGAGGTCGCTGCCGGGGATTTCATGGGCTTTCGCCCCGACAGCCCCGCCCACGATATGCACAATCCCTTTGACGAAGACTTGGTGTATCTCATGGGCGGCTACGACCTCGACTACGACGTGGTGGAATATCCCCATCAGGGCACCCGCATGTACCGTCTGGGCGATCGCCGCACCTACGAACCAATGTAAGCAGTTGCCGTTTTCACCAAAGCGTTACGCCACGATCTCATAGGTCACCACTAAGCGAAATTCTCCTTGAGCGGGCACTGTCACCACATCATCAGCGGCATTTGTGGTTTCCACACAAACGAACTGTTGATAAGCATCGTCGGTCAAATCGCCGGATTTAGCCGAAATCTCCACCCACGGATTCCACACTACGGCGGTTTGATTGCCCGTGGACGTGATGCGAATCTGTCGGTTCAGTGCTTTATCCTCAATCACTAACTCCGGTGGGACGCTTTGATAAATGCGATCCACTTCTTCGGTGATCGCGATCGGGCCAGTTTGAGGCTTCACCGTGCCACCATCGACCTTATCGATGTAGGTGGTGCCATCGAGGCCCAACACCGCCGTTTGGGTAATGTCGCCCACGGTGAAATAGGTATGCAGCGCTTGAGTAATGTCGAAGGGGCGATCACTCAAATTCCGGCTCACCAGAGCCAACTCCAGGGTATTACCTACTGTGATCTCAATTTCCAGCGCAAACGCATAGGGCCACAATTCACGGGTATCAGCAGCATCGCCAAAGCCTAGAATCACCTGCGTTGACCCACTCGGCAGGGATTGTGTTGCCTTGACTTCCCAAAGTCGATTGCGGGCAAACCCATGATTCGGGCGTCCCTTGCCCTCGGGATCGGGGCCAAACCAGGGCCAACAGATGGGCGCACCGCCTTTAATCGCTTTACCAGACTGGTAATAGGCGTTGTCGCTGACATACATGAGGTCGTGGGTGGCCGTGCGGGGTTGGAATGCTAGCACCTGGCCGCCATACAGCGAAAT
>CAZFWL010000459.1:0-3722 GCA_964522775.1 uncultured Halomicronema sp. | reverse complement strand
AATGGTGCTGCTGCCGCGTAGGGCGTTGGCGCTGGTAATGCTGGCGAACAAAAAACCGCCCGAAGTGGTGAAAACGTAGTCAACATCGGGTTGGGCCAACAGCACTTCATCCACAGCGGCCATGACTTTGCGGTTGTCGGCCAGGGGTGTACCGGGGGGGAATTGGGCAAACAGCCGGGCCTGACCCGTATCAATGGAAGGCAAAATCTCTTGGGGAATTTGCTGCACCATGAGGAAGCTGCTGCCGCCGAGGACGAGAACCGCGATCGCAATCACCATGACGCGTCGACTCAGCACCCGTCCCAATAGCTGTTGGTACTTTCGGGTCAAGCCTTTCAGCCGGAGGTCAAACTGCCGTAGCAAGGGCCAGCCTTTGACGCCGCTCGAACCGGGCAGCGCCAGTAGGCGGGCGGTGAGGGTCGGTACTACGGTTAAAGCGACGACGAGGGAAGCGGCGATCGCAAAGCTGATGGTCAGCACCAATTCATTAAACAGCAGGGCAATAAAGCCCCCAATCAGCAAAAACGGCAGTACGGATACCAGGTTTGTTGAGGTCGAGGCTAGTAGCGCTGATTCCAGTTGTTGGCTGCTTTGCTCGGCTTGGGCGATGACCGCCGCTTTCGCCACGGGGGCTGATGCTGAGGCTTGACCGTTACCCTGGCTAGCGTGACGGCGGGATTGCGCTTCGGCTCCTTGGGCAATGTTTTCCAGCATCACGATGGCGTTATCGACCACGATGCCGACGCCTAAAGCCAATCCCCCTAGGCTAAACACGTTTAGCGACAGGCCAAACACCCCAATCAAAATGATGGCGGTTAACGTGGCCAGGGGAATTGCGAGAACAATGATTAAGGTTTGCCTCAGCGAGCCCAGGAACAAGAAAACCGCGATCGCTGCCAGGGTCGCCCCCGTAAGCCCCGCGATCGCTACATTGCGAATGGAATTTTGCACAAACACCGATTCGTCGAGGGTGACATTGAGCGTCACGTCATCAGGAAATAGTCCCGCCGCTTGCAGTTGAGCCATGCGGCTTTTAACCCCATCCACCACCGCCACGGTATTGGCATCGGGTTGTTTTTGCACACTGACTTTGACTGCGGGTTGCTGGTTGAGGGAGACATAGATGCGCTGCTCAGCGGTGCCGTCAACGACATCAGCAAAGTCGCGCAGATAGACCTGTTGGGGCGCATCTGGGTCGCCCACGGTAAATTGCACATTGCGAATTTCGTCGGCACTATTGAACCGTCCGGTGACCCGCGTCAGCGTTTCTGCGTCGGTACCGCGGATGCGGCCGCCGGAGGTATCTTGGTTGCGGGTGTCTAATTCGGTGAGCACATCGACTAGGCCCAGGCCCAGCGCTTGCAGACGATTGGGGTCGATGTTGATCTGCACCTCTTCTTCTAAACCGCCGGTGACATCGACGCTAGCGACGCCGGGCAGCGTGGTCAATTCCCGCGCCAATTCCTCTTCGGCAAAGATGCGGAGTTCGCTGCCCGGCAAAGATGCTGAAGTGAGGGACAGTTCATAGACGGGAAGCTGCGACGGGTCGAAGTTGAACAGACGCGGTTCGCCGACGGTGTCGGGTAGCTCGTCGCGTGATCGGTTCAGCGTGGCGGTGGCATCGTTGAGGGCTTGGTCAATGTCACCCCCTGGTTCAAAAAACAGGTCAATGCTGACGCGACCCTCACGGGTTTGGGAATAAATTTGCACCACACCTTCGGTGGCAGCCAAGCCTTCTTCTAAGGGACGAGTAATTTCATCCACGGCGACTTCGGGCGATACGCCTGGGGCATCGAGTCGCATGCCGATGCGGGGATAGGTGATCGATGGCAGTAAATCAACGGGCAAACGCGTGATGAAGAAGAGTCCCAGAACGACCACCGCGATCGCCAGCATCAAGACGGCGATGTGGCGGCGAATGGCCAAGGTGGTAATGCTATTGCGGGGAGAGGAGGTCATCGAGGGGGAGGGTGGCCGGGTGTAAGGGGGCAGCGTAGCAGGGGAATCAATTCATAGTGAACGGGCAAGGATCCCCACTGCCTCTCTTAATAAGGGGGGTGGCGATAGCCGGGGGGATCTTGGCAGCGTTTAATCTCATCAAATGCGTCAATCTAAAGACAGTATCTCTTCGGTCTAAATGACGGGATCTATTCGGTTTCGGACAGGATGCTGAGGTTGACCACTTGACCATCGCTGAGGTCGCCGCTGCTGCGCACCACAATGACCTCCCCAGCTTGTAGACCCGACACAATTTCGACGCGACTATCGTTTTCGCGACCAATTTCGACGGGGCGAGCTTGGACGGTGGCTGCTTGGTCATTCACATCCGTCACCACATACAGGGTGGGATTTTCAGCGGTGGCGACATCAAGGGCGCGTGGAGGGATAGCGACGCGATCGCTTCCAGCCCCGGCTAAAGTCACCCGAGCTAATAGACCGCTGCCGATGCGACCTGTGTCGTTAGGAATCGTGACTTCGACGGGAATCAGGCGGGACGTAGGATCGGCGGCAGGGGCGATGCGGGTAATGCGTCCCGAAATCGCTTCTCCAGGCAAAGCATCCAGCTGCACTTCCACTGGCTGCCCCACAGAGACTTGGGCCAGGTCCCGATCAGAAACTTCGATCACAACTTTGATGCGGCTGAGATCCCCAATCTGCATCAGTTCATCGCCCGTTTCGGCATAGTCTCCCACTTCGACGAAACGCTCAATTACTGTGCCAGAGAGGGGCGATCTCACCACGGCATAAGACAGTCGCTCTTGAGTCTGATCGACCACAGCCTGTTGCGCACTGACGCGTCCTTCGGCAGCACTCACCGCTGCTTGGCGAGTGCGGATTTGTTCTTGCGTCGATTGCAACACCTGCTGTCCCGTATCGACCGTAAGTTGAGCCTGTTCCGCTGTTTGAATGGAGACGGCCCCATCAGCTGCGAGCTTAGTCAGGCGATTGGCTTCGGTCTGCGCCTGTTGGAGCTGCACTTGCGCGGAATTGTAGGCGGTTTGGGCATCACTCACGGCGGCTTTCGCTTGGGCCACTTCCGACTGGCGGGCTTGCAGTTCCGCCTGGGCCTGATTCACGGCAACAGTTAATAGGTCAGCATCTTGACGAGCCAAAATGTCGCCATTGGCCACGGCATTCCCTACATCAACCGTCAGCGCTGTGACCTGACCATTTACCCGCGATCGCAAGGCGACAGTTTGCACTGGCTGGGTCGTGCCGGTAAAAGTGAGCCCCGCCTCAAAGGTGCCCACTTGCACAACTTCCGTATTGACGGCCACGATCTCTTCCGCCATGGCTGACTGGGGTGGTCGCCCCCTTTGCTCACCGCCAACGCAACTGGCGATCCCCATCAGACAAGCCGCCAACAGTGACCATCCGAAAGCCAGCCGTAAAGGGTAAGCAGCGGATGATTGACGGAAAAATATCGTCACGCAATGACCTCTTGATCTGGTTCAGATTGTCCGACTGTGCAAATAACCATTACTCGGCGCGATCTCCTATGGAGACTCTCAGTAACTCTGATGCCGACGCTCACCAAGGTTTTCGATACTGACAGGAATAAAACTTAAATTTTTTCTATAGAATACCGCCAATCATTCATGGTGGTTGCGGCCATTGGCTTGGAGCAGGTCACAAACGGCGATCGCGACATCTCCAGACAACATCAAGGGTGAAAAGCGCAATTTCCCGCCTAAACTGGAAGCCATTAATGCACTTCAAGG
>CAZFWL010000458.1:0-3727 GCA_964522775.1 uncultured Halomicronema sp. | reverse complement strand
CTGCCCCACGTATCCGGCCAAAATACTATTCGCTCCCAACCCTGGATTATCGCGGGTGTGTTCGTACATGTTGTACGCCGTCGATCGCAATCGGCCAGAAAACTGCCGCGTCGTATCAATCAGTGACCCGTTGCGAAACGTGAGAAAAATAGTGGGTGGCCAAGAACTGGCATAGCTGCCAAAAGCATACAAAAATCGCTGGTCAGCACTCAAAAACTCGCTGTAGCCATCGCCATCGATATCTTGAAAGCCGCCAGCGCCAGCGGCGTCTAGCGGATAGGTCAGGCTGCGGTGCAAGCGATCGCCCTGTAATGAGTAAGTCGTGAAAATGCTACAGCAGTGAGCTCCACCCGTGTAGCGGTGAAACACCACTTCTGGTACCCCGTCAGGATCAAGATTTTGCAGACTGAAATCGGCAAAGCGAAAGTCAACTTCTTGCCGAACTTGAGTCTGAAATTCATCGTCGATGTAGACCACATAGGTCAAATATTGTGTTTCATCGACTTCGTAATTGAGAGGATCAAACTCAATAATGACCACCCGCGTCGGACCAGCGGTCAATTCTTGATTGCGCAGAGGCATGTCTCCCAGCTCCATTGAAGCTAGTGGTTCCGCGAGTGCAGCAGTGCTTGTGCCCAGAGCGATCGCACTGCCCCATAACAATGCGCCTAAGGCACAGAAGCTTGATCTGTGCTCGTTTTCGCCCCGCGCTTTCAAGGTCATTCTGTTCATTCTGGTTCCTCTGCGTTGTCGTTCACTATTTCTAGGTAACGGATAAATCAAGCTTCCCACTATTAGAAAATTATTCCGGGAAATTCAGACAAGTTTTTAGCAATTGGCTGCCATTGATAATCGCGCTCCTCAGATGATTGCGATCGCGCTTTGATCACCAAGCTACTGATGTGATTTTGTGAGACTTAATCGCAGCACTTTTTCTAAATGGCAGCTTGAATGAATTTCAATTTTGTAATCTTTGCCCAGAAATCCCGAAAAAACTGTTGCATTTCAGGCATTTTGTTGCATCCTTTTATAGGAGATAGTGGCTCCCTCAAATCGGCACTTTTAACGCGAGCGATCGCTAACGTTCACCGACCAAAGCGACACTATCTGATGGCTGTAACTTTGCTAGGTCAGGAATGCTATCAACGTTGGTTGCTGGCACTCCATGCATCAATGCTGAATTAGCAGGTTAATTAATCAGCCACGAGTGAGGGATGCATCAACGAGTGGAATCAAGGTGAAATCACGCTGAGTTCAGGACAATTGCGATGACCCAAAAACCAACCTCACTCGATTTACCAGCTTTTATATCCCCAGCGACGTCGACGGCAAAAGCCACTCAGTCAGATAGTCATCACCATGACGCCGCTCCATCGCCTTCGGTTTCTTACGCCGTAAAACAGTCCGCTGCGGCCGAGCAAGCCGCCTTACCCCTATTACCCCGCGCCCAAAGGCCTAGCTTTAGCAGCCATCGAAATGATGCCAATGCTGCTCTTGCGCTAGATCTCTTAACGGATGTGCAAGGGGCGATTGTCGGTTGGCATCAGGGCCTAAGAGATATTTTGCGTGAAATTCAAGAGCTTTATATGTCGGGTCCCATTGTGGATGGCTGGCTCGAGTCCACCAACCGTCAGGCCAACCAAACGGCCTTAGACGAGCATGCTGCGATCTTGCGACATGGTGATCCGGAGCAGGTCGCCGCCTACGTGGAAAAACTTGCGCAGCAAGCCCACGCTGATCAAACCACCCAAGGCAGCCAATATCGCCTGTGTCGCCTCGATGCCGAGGGCCAAATGCAGTGCGAAGACTGTCCACCGGAGCAGCTTGGCGTGATTAGTCAGGCGATCGCCCGTAATCAAAAACTGCGGCAACTTGTCAGCCAAAAGCAATATCTCGAAGCCAAACTCAAGCGTGCCTCCGAAGCGCTAGAAGTGACCCGCAAAGCGCTAGATATTCGCCACGATTCTGCGTCAACACTGAACTGACCAGATGGACACTCAACAGTTGAGGATGATGCTCACGAGGGTTTCCCTCTGCGTGTTATTGCTGCTTGTGAATACACAGACCGCAAATTCAGTTCTGCGTCTTGTTGGCAAGTGGTAAGGAATTGGGGGATGCATCTCAGCAATGAGAGAGGAAATTAGGGTGCGATCGCCACTTCTCCTGTTCCTATTTCCTGGCGCCGCGCTTGAATTTCTAGATAGACCAGTAGCGCATTGATATCGGCAGGATTCACGCCGCCAATGCGTGAGGCTTGACCCACTGTCATGGGACGTACTTTACTCAGGCGCTCCCGCGCTTCTTTCGACAGTGTATCAATGGCGTTGTAATCCAAACTTTCCGGCAGCTTGCGATTGGTGTTTTTGCTCACCTGTTCGATTTGCGCTTGCTGTCGCTGAATATAGCCAGAATATTTAATGTCAATCTCGGCTCCTTCCTTTTCTTCCCGCGCGAGGTCAGTCCGGCCGAGTCCGTAACTGTCTAGATGGGGGTAGTGGAAACCGGGGCGGCGCAGTAAATCGGCCAAGGTAATGGAACCTTTGATGCGTTGACCTGTATCAGTCGCAATGCGCTGGCCGACATCGTCGTGTTCTTTGACACGCTCTTTGGCGAGGCGGGCTTTTTCGGCTTGGATATTGGTTTGCTTGCGTTGGAAGCGTTGCCAGCGGTGATCGCCAATCAAGCCAATTTCACGGCCCAGCGGTGTTAGCCGCTGATCCGCATTGTCCGATCGCAGCAACAGCCGATACTCCGACCGCGAGGTGAGCATCCGGTAGGGTTCCCGAAGCTCTTTGGTGCAGAGGTCGTCGAGCAGGGTGCCAATGTAGCTGCCTTCGCGAGGCAATACGATCAAGTCTTGACCGTTGACGAGTCGCGCTGCGTTAATACCCGCCACAATCCCTTGCGCTGCTGCCTCCTCGTAACCGGTGGTGCCGTTAATCTGCCCCGCGCAGAACAAGCCTTCTACTCGCTTGGTCATCATGGTGGGGTAACACTGGGTGGCAGGCAGGTAGTCATATTCCACCGCGTAGGCGGGCCGCAGCATAGCGCAATGCTCTAACCCGGGCAGACTACGCAACATCGCGAGTTGCAGCTTTTCCGGTAATCCGGTGGAGAAGCCCTGCACGTAGATTTCGGGAATATCGCGCCCCTCTGGCTCCAAAAAGATTTGGTGACTTTCTTTGTCGGCAAAGCGGACAATTTTGTCTTCAATACTGGGACAGTAGCGAGGGCCTTTGGCATCAACCCAGCCACCGTAAACGGGAGAAAGGTGCAGATTGTCGCGGATGATTTGGTGGGTTTCGGCGGTGGTGCGGGTCAGGTGACAGGGCATCTGCTCCCGCTCGACCCATACGTCCGGATCAAAGCTAAACCAGCGAACGTCGGTGTCGCCCGGCTGCGGTTCCAGAACGTCAAAGTTGATGGAGCGGCGATCAACGCGGGCGGGAGTGCCTGTTTTCAGGCGATCGGTTTCAAAGCCGAGGCGATTCAGTGTGTCCGTCAGCCCCGTCGCGGCAAATTCGCCGGCCCGGCCAGCCGCCATGGACTTATTACCAATCCAAATAATGCCGCCGAGAAACGTGCCGGTGGTGAGAATGACTGCCTTGCACTTAAATGCGACGCCAAAGTAGGTCTCGACCCCGACCACTTCATCGTTGTCGCCGAGTACTAGATCCGTCACCATGCCTTCGCGGATACTCAAATTCTCTTGATTCTCCACGATATT
>CAZFWL010000457.1:0-3728 GCA_964522775.1 uncultured Halomicronema sp. | reverse complement strand
CGAATATTCAAACCAACACCCTGATGAAAATGTTCTAACGCGCGGAGAGCCACCGTGTGCTCGGCGCGCACCCGGCCGGTCACGATGCGGCAGAGATCATTCAAGGGGTGGCCGTCGCCCTCAAAACTGGTGCAACCAAAGCCAACTTTGACGCCACGGTGGGCATTCATCCCAGCGCTGCCGAAGAGTTTGTCACCATGCGCTAAAACCTTAGCTAACTGATTTCAGCCAAGTTAAAGCCACCTTTGAGCATTCTCAAGGGTGGTTTTTTGCCTTCTGGGACGACATCACGATGCCCTGTGAGCAAGAACACAACTTATGACCAGTGAAGATCCCGCCGTCCGCTGTTTTTATAGACAGCCCAACGCAAGGAGACTGCCTTCCATGACACCAGAACAAGTACAAGGTTTGTGGATTTGCCTGATGATTAGTTTTTCAACTGTGCTCATTTGTCCCGCTGTTCTGTGGGTATTGCCCGATCGCTCGGTCGCTTAACGGGGCTGTGGACTCCTCACGACGTTTATTCCCAATGGAGCTTCCCGATAATGTGGCTTACATTGCTTGGTTACGCTGATGAAGTGTTCCTCGCAACCACCGCATCCGACGAAACTGCCACTTTCCTTGGTCAGTCATACGCTCGTAAACATTACACCACTAGCCAACGGCAAGCGCTCACGTCCCAATGGCGTCGATACTTCAGGCTTGCTGACTGCTTCCCTTCATCTTCATCATTGGAGGGATTTTTGTTTGGCCGGGCCACGCTTCAAAAATATGAAATTGCTGAAGCGTGAATACTTAAGGGTGATGACACCTGTTACTTACGGCTGGGTATCGACTTGCTGCGATAGCCAGGTTAGTGCCTCTGCTGGGGTTGTGATAGTTCCCTCGGCATGGGCAACTTCGGCAGCGGCCAGCAATCGGCCAATGTGCGGCCCCGGACGCAGTCCCAATTGCTGAATCAAATCGCGGCCGGTTACCAAAGCATGGGGATGGGCCACTGGGTCAGCTGGGTTCACAAAGCGATCGATTAGACTCGTCAAAATGCTTAAGGGGATGCCTTCTGCTAAGCCCACCAAAACTAGAGCTGTGAAGCTAGGACCTGCCGTTTTGAAGAGGTGATACTGTTGGCGAGCCGAGTGATCGCCTTGGGCGATCGCCTGCAAGGCTTCCCAACTGCGCAAAATAGCGAGGACCGCTTGCTGCTCAGCCCGGCTGTATTTGAAGTGAGTGAGCTCGGTTTCTGCAATGGCGACATTGGGCGACAAAATGCGACTCAGCTTGGCCGCTTTAAACCAGCTCCGGTGAAAGCCGGGTGGCGTTTGTTCTTTAATCCATCCATTCAATAACGTGGCAAACTCAGGGCAATGCTCTTGTAACTGTGCCGCTGCCGCATCCACTGCCTCTAACTGCTTAATCTGCACAGCAGACAGGTTGGGCAGCCAGGTGCAGAGCACCTCATCTTCCCAAGCCAGCTTCATCAGCGGCGTGCCCTCGGGCTTGCTGAGCAGACTATCGAGCTCGCCCCGCACCCGTTCGGCGGCGACTTTGCCCAACAGCGGTGCCAGCTCATGAATGGTGGAGCGGGTCGGCTCATCCAGTAAGAAATCTAGTTGCGCTGCCTGGCGATATGCTCGCAAAAGCCGTAGGGGATCGTCCGCCAGATTATCTGCTGCGATCATCCGCAGGATCCGCCGCTCCAAGTCGGCACAGCCCCCTAACGGGTCAAAGACCTGCTCTGTGTGGGGATGATAGGCGATCGCATTTACGGTGAAATCGCGCCGATGCAAGTCCGACTCCAGGCTGTCACCCACTTGCTGGGCAAAATCTACTGTTGCTTGGCCAAAAACAACCCGCGCGATCTGGTTTTTGGGATCGAGCACCACAAAACCAGCATCATAGTGCCGAGCGATTGCTCGGGCGGTTTCGACTGCCTCACAGGGCACGACAAAATCAAGATCTAAATAATCTGCTTTGCGGCCCAGCAGCGCATCACGCACACTACCCCCCACTAAGTGGGCCGATTTCGGCAGGAGGGATAGCTCAAAAGGCCAAGTTTGAGGCGATAAGACGGAGCTCACGGACAATGCGGCAGCCGCAAAGGGCGATTTTTCGAGGGAAACAGCTTGCAATGAAGGACGAAAGGTAAACAACAAACCTTCGGGGACGCGAAGTTACCGAATAACGAAGGCACAGCTTTTCATTTTGCAACATTGCTCCCCACTCTGAAAGCAGCTCAACCGCAAGTTGCGCTAGATTAGCAAAAACTTAGCACTCTCTTGTTCCACAGTAGGCCGTTTCTTCGGAAAAGATCCAATGTGCATTTGTGTGAATTGCCACTACGTCGATCGCTGCACCACCTACAACGCGGTCGAAACTCAGCACCAGCAACCGCACCTGACGGAATCACCAAACTTTGAGGCGGTGAACCCCACCATTAATGTCAATATTCGCCAAGATGGCGAAATTATTGAAATGGAGTGGGATGTGGTCGGCTGTGAAAGCTTTGCTGAAGAAATGGGCAAATGGTCGAAGCTGCGTCCGGGTGAATTGGTACCGACGTAGCTGCTAAGCACCGTACAGCTTGAATGGCTGTCTTGGGCTCCAATCGCGTCGCCTATCTTGTCTCACGAGGCTCGTAGTGGGCTAAATGAATGAATGCAGCGGGCGGCTTGCCTGTTGGGCTCGTCAATGAATTGTCCGGAGTACGAGCAGCAGCTCTGATCAGCAAGGGTGCTTTAGCGAGTAAGGTGCAGACAGATTTCACAGCCGAGTGTTGAACTTGCATGAGTTTCAGTCAGCCGGTTGACAGGTAGGGCAATAGTAATAGCGCCGCCCGCCCGATCGCTCCTTCACAATTTTGGTGCCGCAGGCGTAACAGCCTTGACCATCACGGCCGAACACCCAGTGACGATATTGCCGTCGCGGCCAGCCGCGCTGTTTCAAATCTTGGGCGATATCGAGGTCGTTGGTGATGCCGTTGTGGTGATAGGACTGCTGGGGAATCGCTAGGGCCGCATCGGCGAACCGGGCAAGATGTTCGCGATCGCAATCTGTGGGTCGCTGAGTAGGATGAATGCCGCTGACAAATAAAATCTCACTGCGCAGGTAGTTGCCCACGCCACAGAGAAAGCTTTGATCGAGTAGCAGGGTTGTAAACCGCCGCCGATAAAAGGTCTTGTCCTGTACCCACTCAAAGATCTGCTCACGCGTGACACGGACATCCAAAATATCGGGTCCGAGTTTTTGGATGAACGGATGATGGGGGACTTCTTCGGCGGGCAAAACTTCAATATCGGAAGCGCTGTAGAGTAGGGCAGATTTGCGATCGGTGTGGATGGCAAAACGGAGCTGGCGATTCGTTTTGGGAAAGCTGTAAGCCTTGCGTACCATCCATTTGCCGTAAAGTTGGTTGTGGCTGTAGACGCAGAGGTCGTTATCAAAATAGGTGACGAGAGCTTTACCGTGGGTGGCAATTTGAGTAATGGTGCAGCCGGTGAGCTTCTCTGCATAGGGCTGCAAATGTTCAAAGGCAAAGAAGACTTCGGTGGTGGGCTGGCGGGCGATCGCCTTCTCTAACTTATCCGCCGCTTTACGAATCTCTGGCCCCTCTGGCATGTCACACCACCAATCGTCGTTACATACTGTAACGTTTTGCCCCGTGGGTTGCTGTGGTTGGCGATCGTATCCCGTAAGTCAGTTCAGTGGTGGCTCAAAGGAGGGAGCGTTTA
>CAZFWL010000456.1:0-3733 GCA_964522775.1 uncultured Halomicronema sp. | reverse complement strand
GTTATGCATCCACGTCATGTCGGCCTGATAGCCTTGCGCCAGCCAGTTTTGCAAGTCAGCGTTGCGCGCCTCAATATCGGCGGCACTTTTATCGACCCGAGCAATACCAACTTGATGAAATCCAATGAGTCGCGCTTGCTCGCGGATTTGATCAACATTGATAGACGGCGGCACTGGCTGGCTGTCATTCACAAGTGACTCTCTTACCCCCGCGCAGCGAATTTCAGGTATCAGCAGACAAAGCCCTCGGACCTCAGATAGCCACCCATCCCTCTGGGTCGTCAAACACCGATCAAGCGCTACAAAAATATCTATGAACGGTTGCTGCCAAGGCGATCATAAGACGATTAGATTAATGACCTCACGGTTAATACTGAAGTTTTACGATTTACCATGGACTACTTTCGCTCAGCAGTTAACCAGATGGCGAGCTACGTCCCGGGCGAACAACCACCTCCTGGGACTCCAATCATCAAGCTGAATACGAATGAAAATCCCTATCCACCTTCGCCTCAAGTCATGGCAGCCTTACAGGCCATCGACGACGAAGCGCTACGGCGATATCCTGACCCCTTTGCGAAAGCATTTTGCCAAGCGGTTAGCGAGACGCTGGGCGTGCCGCCGGACTGGATTATCGTGGGGAATGGCAGCGATGACTTACTCAATGTTTTGGTACGTGCCTGTGCTGAAGGGAGCGATCGCGCGATTGCTTACCCCATGCCGACCTACGTGCTGTACCGCACCTTAGCTGCCATACAACCTGCCCGCGTGGCAGAAATTCCTTATCCTCCTGACTGGCAGCTACCAATTGCGGCCCTAGCCCAAACCAAAGCCGCCATTACGTTTGTGGCAGCTCCCAACAGTCCGTCGGGCCACACCATTCCGCTAACCGCATTGCGAGAATTGGCGCGCGCCGCATCGGGCTTAGTGGTGATTGACGAAGCTTATGTGGACTTTGCTGAGTCCTCGGCACTGCCACTAGTCGAAGAATTTGCGAATGTCATCGTGTTGCGAACGCTGTCGAAGGGATATTCCCTGGCGGGCCTCAGATTAGGATTTGGCGTAGCGCATCCTAAGTTGTTAGCGGAACTATTCAAAGTCAAAGATAGCTACAACATTGATGCCATCTCGATTCGGCTCGGTTCAGCAGCGATGCGAGACCAGGACTATAAAAATGCTTGTGCAAATAAAGTGAAAGCATCCCGGCAGAAATTAACTGAGAAATTGAGGTACTTGGGATTTGCCGTGCCGGAGTCCCAGGGAAACTTTGTCCTAGCGACGCCGCCCGACCAAAACGCCGAATGGCTCTACTCATCGCTCAAACAGCGAGGAATTCTGGTGCGCTACTTCAAACAACCAGGATTAGACAACAAACTCAGAATTACAGTGGGTACAGAAGCTAATAATCAAACACTGATCGAGACGTTAGCTAACTTGACCGGCCATGCACCGTAACTCGCCTGCGTTCATCTCGAATAGGGACTGTGAAAAGTAAAAGCATCAATCGCTGAATACACCCGTATTGGGTTCAGCTCAAAAAACAGAATTCTCGGTGCCACCGTGGGTCCGTCGCGTCAACTCACCATTGAAGAAGGGGTACGCTCGCTTAGACCGCAAACAAAATCGGGCGGTCAGCTTCGAAAGTGACCCAGTTGGCCTCGACGCGGTAGGTGCCATCAACCTGCTTGGCCAAGTCAACCAGCATTTTGAGCATGGCGCGATCGCTCACGATCCCCTGCAAGATCACAACACGCCCACGCTGGCTGACCGTCAACTGTTCCAGTTCCGACGGGACAAAATGTTGCCTAAATTGCGCTTCAACCCGCTTTTGCAAGCCGTGGTAGTCGTACTCGCCATTTAAGCCAATGCGCTCAGGGGGCGTTGCTTGAAACCAGCCTGGAAAAGCTTGTGCCCATTCAAATGGCAAAGGATCGTTGTGTCCAAGCGCGCTTGCACAAGCTACTTGCGGTCGTTGATAGATACCCATTCCCTGCTCCCCAGCGATCGCCAATACGACTTAACCTGCCTAACCCGCGAGAGAATCTCTGTAAATATCCGGAAAATATGTCTCCCAGGATACACTTTTAGAGCGACTCTCTTAGGTGATTTCTTCACAAAAATCTAGGATAAGTTAATCAAAAATTCACACTTATAAATGTACTTCACGTGACAGATGCACCACTGTACCCAGAGGCAGACATTCAAGCGTCTAGAGTGCCTGCTAATAGGCAGTTAGAGGCTACAGGCTGACGAGTCAGCGGGTGACTTCTGTGATCTATCGATCCTGTTCCGCCAACCGTAGTCTCAGCAATTGTCAGTCCCCTTTAAGGCAAACAAAAGCATCAAACCGTCTCTATGAGTCCTTTAAGCTGCGATGTCAACGTGACTGATGAGTGTACGAGTTACGCACTACTCAGAGGCCGACAACAGGACGACCGCATGAGCCGCAATTCCTTCTTCTCGTCCAGTTGGGCCGAGTTTTTCGTTGGTGGTCGCTTTGACGCCAACCTGTTCAGGGGCAACGTTGAGGGCTTGGGCCAGTGAACTGCGCATGTCAGCGATATGGGGCTTTAGTTTAGGGCGTTCGGCAATGACCACGCTATCAATGTTGACGATCGCCCAATCGCGATCGCGCACCATTTGATATACCTGATCGAGCAATTTCAAACTATCGGCACCTGCCCATTGGGGGTCACTAGGGGGAAAGTAAGTGCCAATATCACCCAGGCTCACTGCGCCCAACAGAGCGTCGGTAATCGCATGGGTCAATACATCCGCATCGCTGTGGCCAAGCAACCCCATGACGTGAGGGATAGTTACTCCCCCTAAAATCAGTGGTCGCCCTTCTACTAAGCGATGAATGTCATAGCCGTTGCCGATCCGTATATTCATGGATAAATGGTAGCAAATTTGCAGAAAATGTCTAGGTATAGCTCAGCACATTCAACTAGGTTTTAATGATTGTGGCGGGCAGCAAGGCCCCGATGCGCTCTAGGTGGGACGGTTTAAGGAGCTTCTTGAGATTGTTGCTGAGCCTGCCAGGCAGCGTATAAGTCGGGACGGCGCTGTTGCGTGCGGGTAAGCTGTTGGCGGTGTCGCCAGGCAGCGATCGCCGCGTGATTACCCGACCGCAACACCTCTGGCACCTCCCATCCGCGAAATTCGGCTGGTCGGGTGTATTGGGGATAGTCCAACAGATCGGCTTCAAAGCTTTCGAACTTCAGCGAATCGGCTTTGCCTACGGTGCCTGGCCGGAGCCTGACAACCCCATTAATCAGCGTCAGGGCGGGGATTTCGCCACAGGTCAAGACAAAATCACCGAGAGAGACTTCGCGATCGACCACATTCAAAACCCGCTCATCAACCCCTTCATAGTGTCCGCAAATCACCACGATTTGCTCTAGGTTTGCATTGAGTTGCCGAAATAGCGGCTGAGTCATCGTTTCGCCCTGAGGCGTCATGAGGATGACCTCACGTCGCGATAACACAGGCAGTGATTCGACTGCCGCAAAAATGGGCTCGGGTTTCATCAGCATACCGACGCCCCCGCCATAGGGTTCATCGTCAACTTTGCGATGCTTATCGACCGTGAAATCACGAGGATTGACTAAGTTGACACTGGCGATGCCCCGATCTAAAGCTTTGCCCAGCAACCCAGACTGCAGTGGCGAAGTAAAAAAATCGGGAAAGAGAGTAACAACATCAAACCTGAGCGGAGACTCCAAACCCATAA
>CAZFWL010000455.1:0-3739 GCA_964522775.1 uncultured Halomicronema sp. | reverse complement strand
GCGTTATCGCACCAGGTATCTGCATTCGCTGCCACAATATTTTATCTTCAAAAATGAGAAGATTATGAAGTCTCTTCCAGCAAATGCGCTTGCTCACGTTGCCGCTGCTCACACATAGCAATACGTTACCGAGTAGTCACTAACGATACTCATGCTTTTTATCCGTCTTTGCTGGATTGCTGCCAATCGCCCCTAAGCCATGAAATTTCGCTCGCTTGTCCGTCAGTTACATCGCACGGTGGCCCCCATTGTGTTGTTGCCCCT
Organism: uncultured Halomicronema sp.; assembly: GCA_964522775.1. Taxonomy (GTDB): domain Bacteria; phylum Cyanobacteriota; class Cyanobacteriia; order Phormidesmidales; family Phormidesmidaceae; genus Halomicronema. The sequence continues at coordinate 3,475 of CAZFWL010000455.1, read as the reverse complement.
ATTCATCACAGTAGCCACAGGGGTGGTCTACCGTCTCTCTAAGGATTGGTTTGGGCTCTCGCGCGATCAGGTTCATTTTTTGATGACGCTGCATGAGGGCGAGTATCTGGGGCCAACTCTAGAACCAATTTACGTGCTGCTGAACGGCGTTGGCTTGTTGTGGATGTTAGTGACTGGCAGCATTATGGCCTGGCAAAACCTTAGCCGCAGTCTAAAACGGAAGGCTAAACCCGAACCGAGCAGTCATTAAGTTGGCACTAATCACCCGGAGCAAGCAAGCTAAACAGCCTCCTTCAGCCCCTTCGTAGACAGGCGTTCTCTGGACTCTCTCTGAAAAAAATACCTGTGCTAACATCGGTGCAACATTCTCCAGACAATCACCAATGAGTAAGGTTCTAGTGCTCAACGCCTCTTATGAACCGCTCAACATCACCAGTTGGCGTCGAGCGATCGTGCTGGTCATCAAAGGCAAAGCTGAACAGGTGGAACACAACGGCAGGTTTATTTATCCGGAAATGCCGCTGCCTACAGTTATTCGTCTACGGAACTACGTCCGGGTACCTTACAAAGAGATTCCGCTGACCCGTCGCAACATTTTGCAGCGAGATGATCATACTTGCCAATATTGCGGATTATCCGGTGATGGGCTGACGTTAGACCATGTGGTGCCGCGATCTCGAGGTGGCGGTGACAAGTGGGATAACATCGTGACCGCCTGCGTCCGTTGCAATGTCAAAAAGGGCAATCGGACTCCCCGCGAAGCATCGATGCCCCTCAGTAATTCACCACGACGACCTCACAGTAGTCTTTTCTTTGAAGTGACTCGCCAAGTCAGAAGTGGGACTCACGCCGAGTGGAAAAAGTATGTGATCGGAGTCTAGAAAGCGCAGCGCATCCTGGACTTTGCTCGATCATCATCAAGCTAATAATTTGCGCACAGAGAACGATAGTTCGGCCTGAGTAGCTCAGACAATCAGCGCATGAATTCAATTGATCAAGAATTCTGTAACGACTACCGACAGGCAATTAATACCAAGTCAACTGTGGGTAGTCGTTACGGATAAATAATGCTTAGTTGTTCAACTTAAGATTGGGCAAATTTTCGCTTGGCTTATTTGCCTCTGAACCTAGCGAAAAGCCTGGATTAGTTTAATTGCAAAATATATGGCAGCAGCACCCAGCGCAGTAAATCGAGTGACTTCCTCATGTTAGGTATAGACTTCTCAGAGATGTTTCAGGGTAATTTTCCAGAAGAGTAGAAAACTAACGCTTACTCCATAGCTCCCAGATGCTTATTAAGAGGAAATATCAGATACTTGCTCGGGTGCTGCTGCCGTTAATGAAACCAAATCAGACGCTAAATCGATATTCAACCTCCTATTTGACGTGGCCTAGTTTATCTTTTGGACTCGGAGCTAACTGCTCCTTGATTACTAATATAAAGTCAACAGACTTACTTGCGAACGAATAAAATTAATGTTTATGGCAGCACTAAGAAATATTTTCTTTGGTTCTGTTCTATGTGATAGCGATCGCAAACTTACATCAGCGGAGTAAATGCCTTATTGCCCTCCAGGGTCATGGAGTGACATCGAGTAGCAATAAGTTTTCCGGCAATATTGTTAGCTTAGACAGATTTTTCAGATAGGTTCAGATCGATCAAAAATCAGCCATTACGGAGGCGCAATGGCTGATTTGAAGAGATTTTGACCTTCTAGGTGTTCTTAGAAACAGTGACAGCAGCACCTAGATCGGTTTTTGGAATATTTTTCCTAGATTTTTGCAGACTATTTGGAGTTGCTTTGGCGCTGGAATTGCAGCTTGACTAACTCAACGCTAATCGCAATACTCCCAGATTTCATGACAGGAAAATATCAAGAACCTGATGAGATGCTGCTGTCTTAGACGAAATCGAATCAAACGTTAAATCGATATTTAACCTCCTATTCAACGTGGATTGATCTTTCGATCTCAGACCGGAGCTTTTAACTCCTTGCTAATAATATAAACCTGGTTTTTAGGGATTTGCAGCTTGTGAAACCAAACTTTATGGCCAGGTTAACCCTGCTTCCAGTTATGTTGCAGTTCATGTAGAGACCACAGAGGATGCCCGCTTAACGCTGCAACTTGCTGCACAATCCTTACAGTTCAACCCGCACCGCGACCCTGTGTCCAGCGCCTATGGCGGTTGAGCAGTGTAAGGGCAGTAATCGACGATCTAAACAGATAGAGTGACATGGCAGACTGGCAAGTGGTAGAAGGTGGCGTTACCGCGCCAAAAGGGTTCCGGGCAGCTGGGGTAACGGCAGGGCTGAAGCCGTCGGGGGCAGCCGATTTAGCGTTGATTGTGTCTGATGCCAATGCGATCGCGGCCGGAGTGTATACCCAAAGTCAAGTACGAGCAGCCTGTGTTGATTATTGTCGTCAGCGATTAGAGGCCAAGCCCTATGCCCAAGCCATCGTGGTGAATGCTGGGCAAGCCAATGCCTGCACGGGGCCTCAGGGCTGGCAAGATGCCGTTACCACCTGCAAGGCAGCGGCTCAGGCACTACAGATTTCTGAAGAGTCAGTCTTAGTTGCCTCGACCGGGGTGATTGGCCAGCGTATCAAAATGGAGGCTCTGGAAGCGGGGATTCCCCAAGCCGTGGCAGCCTTATCGGCCACGGGTTCCGATGATGCCGCCAAGGCGATTGTCACGACTGACTTAGTCACCAAATCCATTGCCTTCGAAATGGACTGGGATGGTCGCCCCGTGCGGGTGGGGGGCATTGCCAAGGGCTCAGGCATGATTCACCCCAATATGGCCACCATGCTAGGTTTCGTCACCTGCGATGCCACGGTGTCTCCGTCTCTTTGGCAGTCGATGCTGCGGCGGGCGATCGCCCATAGCTTTAACCAAATTACGGTGGACGGTGATACCAGCACGAATGATTGTGTACTGGCGCTAGCGAATGGCGAATCACGGACTCCGGCCATTACCGAGTCGGGTCCAGAAGCCGCGCAATTAGAGGCGATGCTGACAGCAGTGTGTGACCATCTGGCGAAGGCGATCGCCCGCGACGGCGAGGGCGCTACCTGCTTGATGGAAGTGACTGTCACCGGGGCAGTAGATGATGCGGCGGCCCGACAAATTGCCAAGACGATTGCTGGTTCCTCGCTGCTGAAGTGCGCCATCTTTGGTCATGACCCGAATTGGGGCAGGATTGCGGCTGTTGCAGGCCGCGCTGGCATCCCCTTTGACCAGGGCGATTTACGCATTCAACTGGGTGAGTTTTTGCTGATGGAACATGGGCAGCCTTTATCCTTCGACCGGGCGGCGGCTAGCAATTATTTGAAACAAGCGACGCAAGGGGAATATCTCAAAACAGACACCGTCAACATCGATGTCCAGGTGGGGCAAAGCCCTGGGGAAGGCATTGCGTGGGGCTGCGATTTTAGCTACGACTATGTCCGCATCAACGCCGAATACACGACC
>CAZFWL010000454.1:1630-3742 GCA_964522775.1 uncultured Halomicronema sp. | reverse complement strand
TATTCGCCAAAAACTGGTTACCGAGCCCTTCACCTTTGCTGGCCCCTTCTACCAGACCCGCAATATCTACAAATTCCACCCGTGCTGGAATAATTTCTGCTGACTCAGAGATCTTTGCCAGGACATCCAGACGCGGATCAGGCACTGCGACCACACCGACGTTGGGCTCAATGGTGCAAAACGGAAAATTCGCCGCTTGAGCTTTGGCATTCGCCACTACAGCATTAAATAGAGTTGATTTTCCGACGTTAGGTAGCCCGACGATTCCGGCTCTGAGCATAGCGATCGTACCGAAGATGTAAACAAACCTTTAACAGCATAGAGGATGTTCCAGTCGGTAAGGCGGCGATCGCAAGTTATCGAGTATTGTCGCCTGCAATCGTATAAGTGTTGTTCCGGGTAGCCACTCCGTCACAGAGGGTGCTCCCACCCACTATCCACTCACCTAAACCTCACAAGGCTGAGGTTGGTTATTTTGAGCCTTATATTCAGAGGGTGATGGTTGAGACGCAATCTTTTGCCCTACGACAATGCTGGCAAAGATAATCACGATTCCTAAAAGTTGAATTGTGGTCAACGTTTGTTGCAGCCAGAGAAATCCCAAGAGGGTTGCCATCACTGGACTTAAGAGCCCCAAGTACGATACAGCAGAGGCTGAGAGCTGACCAATCCCTCGAAACCACAGTAAATAAGCTAATCCAGTGCCGACTAATCCTAGATAGATAAGTGCTTGCAAGTTAGTTTTAGAAAGCGTTTCAAACGGCCCCTCAACTATTAGAGCAACTGGCAACAACATGGCTCCGCCAATCGTTAGCTGCCATGCGGTGAAGACTGGTAGAGCCACCGGGGGCTGCCAGCGTTTTACCAGCACCGTCCCTAGCCCCATAGTGGCAGCACCACCCAGCGCCGCAAGCATGCCGATAGTATCAAGCTGGGCTGACGGGCCAAGCACTAAGAAGCCAATACCCACAAAGCCAGCGATCGCTACTAAGATTGAGCCTTTAGCAGGCTGTTCATGCAAAATCAGCCACGCAAACAGCACCACGAGAAACGGCTGAATGGCCCCCGCTGTCGCCGCTACCCCACCAGGCAAACGATAAGCGGCAATAAATAGCAATGCTTGAAAGATGCCGATATTCAAACCGCCGAGCACCAGCATTCGCCACCACCAGATTCCTTTTGGCAGTTTTCTGTACGCGATCGTCAGGAGTAGCCCAACAGGCAGGGCTCGCAGTGCTGCCACCAGCAGGGGATGACCTGATGGCAAAAACTCAGTCGCCACAATATAGGTTGTCCCCCAAGAAATCGGGGCGAGCGCCGTCAACGCAATATTTGTCAGTTTGGAGTTGAGATATCGCATAGTTAGTTAATTAGTGTCTTAATTCCCTCTATTGGTTGGCAGCATTGCTAGCTTCAGAACGCCTAATGCCAAAGCCTCGCCATGCTCCATCCAACTTCCAGCCGGGCTTGATTTATGTAGCCGGAAGTTCCGTGAATTCGATGACGTTGAAGTCAGGGTCACGAATGAAAATCGAGGTTTTACCATCACCAAAGGTCACAGGACCGCCAGTGATCTGGATATCAATGGATTCCAAAAAAGCTTTGGCTGCCTCGACCGACTCCACCCCAATGGCGTAATGGGTATAGCCGGGATAGCGTTCCTCTACATCCATCAAGATGTTTCGCTGATCAAAATCGTTATTGCCGTGAGCAATGAGATTGATTTCGATACCGCTCGGATGCTTCACCACAAAGACTTGCTCCTCGTAGTCTTGACGCATGACTTGAAAGCCGAGCGTTTTGTAGAACTGGATGGATTTGTCAGCATCCATGACTCGGATGCCGACATGGTCTAATTTGTTGATCTGCATAGGTTGTCTTGATTAAATCGTTGGCAAGGTTGCTTTATTGACCTGAGCTTGGGGCCACTGCAACAGCGTCAATTTCAAACAAAACGCCAGGAGCATAGAGTTCCGGCACCGGCATCAAGGTACTGGCCGGAGGATTTTCACCAAAAAAGGCTTTACGCTTTTCCACCAGATACGCAAGCTTCTCGTCGTCATGATCCACAATCAGCAGCGTAATTTTGACGACGTTATCAGCATCAGTGCC
>CAZFWL010000454.1:0-1617 GCA_964522775.1 uncultured Halomicronema sp. | reverse complement strand
GGTGGCTGCCAAGGCCGCAAATGAGCGATCGACTTGACTCGCAAAGTCGTTAGGTCCGTCTTCCGCCATACCGACTTGTCCCGCAACATGAACTAATTGGGCATTAGCGGCAGCGATCGTGGCCTGCGAATAGCCGTACTGCAAAGAGTTGGCTAATTCGGGCGGATTCAGCGCTCTTTTCAACTCTTCCTCAGCCGTTGCGGTAGTCAGCAGTAGCCCTGTTGATGCCAATAGTCCGGCAAAAATGCCGATCGCCCGAAACTTTGTAAGTGAAAATTCCATGATTTCAATCCTCTAAAAACTACATCGAATTGCGCTGGCGATTCAGCAGTGACCAAGCACTACAGCCAAGCGCAGCTTTACAAGAGAAACTATCTTTTGATCAACAATCTCAATATCAAGATACTTTGCATAAAGCTAGGCGTCAAGTATCTCCATGTCGAGATACAATGAGGGCATGAAAGACGGCATCGATGAAATCTTGGATCAATGGCAGCACGAAGCACCCGCTTTAGACGTTTCGCCCTTAGCGGTGGTGGGGCGAGTTTTGCAGCTTGCTCAACTACTGGAGAGGCATCGAGAAGCGGTGCTGGCCGACTTCAATCTCACGCTATGGTCTTTTGATATGCTGGCGACTTTGCGGCGTCAGGGGTCACCCTATCAACTCAAGCCCACGGCGCTATACAAATATTTGATGCTGTCTTCAGGAGCGATGACTAACCGGATTGATCGGTTGGAAAAAGACGGATTGGTGACACGGCTGCGAGATCCTGACGATCGCCGTAGCGTGATTGTGCAGCTCTCTGAGGCTGGCGTAGCGCAAATTGATGCTGCTATGCCGGTACTGTTTGAACAGGAAAGACAGTTTTTATCAGGCTTGAGCCAAACTGAAACGATAGCATTAGTCGAATCTTTGCGGCAACTTCTAGCCACAGTGCAACCGTAAGTGTCGTAATTTTTCGGCAAAGTCTAGGCAGCTTAAACGGGCATCAATCTTCTAAAGTCTCGATTAGCAAATCAACCTGTTCCTGCCTAGCTTCCAAAAAGTTTTCGCACTGGTGAAGGTGCTGCACAGCCAGCTCAAATTCTTCAAAAACCGCCGCAAGGGGTAATTCACCTTGTTCGAGGCGGGTCACTGTAGCTTCGATTTTGGCAACAGTGTCTTCGTAAGACCAATTTTTGGGCAGCGTAGTCGTTTTTGGCATGGGGCAAATGGATAGGGGCGAGGTTTATAGATCTAGACCAGAAAGAACATGCCGAGCGAATTTGTGGCCGCTGGCTGTATCGCGAGAGATGTGTCACTAGGGCGATCGCTGTTTGACTTCTACGGTGAGTGAGCCCTTGGCCAACTGCACCTGCAACTGATCGCCTACTTGGACTTGTTCAGCCATGTCAATCACGCGATCGCCTTCACTGCGCACGACCGCATACCCTCGTTTCAGCACCGATTCGGGATCGAGCGTCTGCAAAGTCTGAGCCAAATATTGACAATGCTGTTGAGCCGTTTGCAGCCGATACTGCACCAGTTGCCGCAGCTGTTGCTTTTGCCAGTCGAGGCGTTGGCGTTCCTGGTCAAGCTGACGATCTAGGCGAAGCTGCTCTAATCGTCGGCGCAAA
>CAZFWL010000453.1:0-3743 GCA_964522775.1 uncultured Halomicronema sp. | reverse complement strand
CAGCCAGCCTGTGGAATTGCGATCGCGGATAGCTACGGACAGCGCCAGGCAACACCTGTCACATTGCCGCCGTTAGACCAACCACTCTGGATTAACTGGCCAGGCTCACAAACGAGCTTGGCGCAGTATTCATTTACCGATGTGGTATCAGGACGTATTGCTCCTTCAGCCTTTGATGACCGCATTATTCTGGTAGGCATGACGGCCACCGGAGTCGATGCGCTGTCCACGCCTTACGACATCAATCCGCCGAGCAGTGGATTGCTCCTCCACGCTGCCGTAGTAGATAACGTACTTTTGCAGCGAGATCTCCATCCCTTGTGGAGTCAGGACGCTTGGTTGCTACTGCTGCTGGCGATGCCAGCACTCAGTTACAGCCTGTTTGGGCAGTCTCTACGCCGACAATTGTGGATCACAGCCCTTGGCTTAGCTGGGTGGGGCAGCTTGAGTGTGCTGCTGTTTTATGGGGCGTATTGGTTGCCAGTCATGCCCCCCCTTTTGCTCTGGGGCTTAACCGGAGTAGGCACTATGCTGACCCAGCAATTCCGTGCCAATTGGTCACTGCAGCGGCTAGTGACCGATCTCTGGCGACATTATCACCAAGTCTCACATCCAGCCCTTTGGCCCGCCGCTCCGGCCGATCACATCGGCGCTGATCTTGGGCCAGAAGTAGCTCGCTTGGTAAGCCTGGCTAATGCTTGGGGCTGGGGGCAGGCCACCCAGAGCGCCATTGCTCAAACTGCGCCTATTGGCATGTTGGCAGCGGATGAGGACGCTCAAGTCTGGTATTGCAATACCCTGGCGATGCAGTGGCTAGCGATTCAACTACAGCAATCTCTATTCGCGGCGCTGGTGCCGACTTGGTTGGCCTCTGATACTTGGCAAACCGTTGCTGATCAACTGGCTCAGGGGGAGTCGAGTGCCCCAATCGAGTGTCAACAAGGAGAGCAATGGTTTGAACTGCGTTTCACACCATTAGCCAACCTAACTCAACCCAATCCGTTGCTTAGCGATCGACGACGAGGGGTACTGCTGTTAATCGAAAACATTACCCACCGCAAAGTAATTGAGCTGCAATTGCGATCGCTGAATCAGGGATTAGAAACGGAAATTGCCCAGCAAGCATCAACTTTGGAAGCGGTGAGTCACAACCTGCTGCAAGAAATCTTGGAGCGGCAACAGGCCCAGGCTCAACTAGCGCATCAGGCCTTACACGATGAGTTAACCGGGCTCCCCAACCGCGCTCAACTCAAAGCACGCCTAACCGAATTATTGGCCCAGTTTCATGACCAGGGCGCTCCCTTTGCGGTTTTGTTTATTGACTGCGATCGCTTCAAGCTAGTGAATGATTCCTTTGGCCATTTAGTAGGAGATCAACTACTGCAAGCCATCGCTCAGCGGCTACAACAAAACGTTGCCAGCGGCGATTTAGTGAGCCGATTTGGCGGCGATGAATTTATTCTGCTGCTCAACCCTATTGACGACGCCCAAGCGGCCCTCCAAGTCGCTCAACGCCTGCGCCACCAATTGAAGAGTCCCTTTTCTATCAGTAATCGTCAACTTTATACCGGCTGCAGCATTGGTGTCGTACTCAGCGATAGCACTTATCAACAAGCTGATGAAATTTTGCGCGATGCCGATACCGCGATGTATCAAGCCAAGCGGAACGGCGAAGGCAGTGTGTTGTTTCAGCCAGCCATGCATATTGCAGTGCGATCGTCACTGCAATTGGAGATCGATTTGCGCAATGCGATTCAGCACCAAGAATTGGTTGTTCACTATCAGCCCATCTTTAATCTTGAAACTCAAGAAATTGTCGGTTTTGAAGCCTTACTGCGCTGGCAGCATCCTCAATTGGGAGCCGTCGGGCCAGATCAATTCATCCCCATTGCCGAAGAAACCGGCATGATTATCGACCTTGGGCAATGGGTTTTACGGCAGGCTTGCCAGCAACTCAGTCGCTGGCAACATGAACAATTGCTCTCAGACACGACCTTTATGAGTGTCAACCTGTCGGCGAGGCAGTTTAATGATCCTCAGCTGCTAGAGCAGATTGACGTCATACAAAATGACCTGCCACTTAGTTACCGCTGCCTCAAACTCGAAGTCACTGAGAGCGCTCTGATGACCAATTCTGAGCACGCGATTTCGACGTTCAAGGCACTCAAAGCGCGGGGCATCCGATTAGGCATCGATGATTTCGGCACTGGGTATTCCTCCCTGAGCTACCTGCATCACTTTCCTTTAGATGTCCTAAAGGTTGATCGCTCCTTTATTCAACGAATGACAGACGATCAAAAACACCTCAGTCTGGTACAGGCCATCAAAACACTAGCCTCCCACTTTGATATGAAGATGGTAGCTGAAGGCATTGAAACGGCAGCCCAGTTAGAGCATTTACGGGCCATGAAATGTTGCTTAGGGCAGGGGTATTTCTTGTCGCCGCCAATGGACAGTCAATCTCTAGAACAGAAATATCTCAGCTCTAGAGATTGAGCGCTCTAGAAGTGCCTGCCGCGATCTCCATCACCGGCAGACTTTGCAGCATTAGCAACTTCACTAGAGAAAAACCGAAAGCAGCTCATATAAAAACGAGGAGTGCAGCAGCCTGCATTCCTCGTTCACAGCATTAATTGGGCTGAATCATGAACTAGGCCGCGAGTTGCTTGGCAACCTTGTCGGCTTTCAGCATGTGGTAAGTGATGAAGAGTTGCGTTAACGCTAGTGGATAACTTTGCAGCGTTTCGCCCGTTGTGCCTACCAGTTTGCCAATTTCGTCGTTGCCCTCAAGGCTACAAAACTGGCCTAGGTAAGGTACTTCACCACACAAAATCCGCTCTAGCTCTTGGACCTGCTCTTGGGTCGCCTGTCCATCAATTTCCAGCACGTCCACTGGTTTACTCATGTCGCGATCAAGCACTAGGCGAATGGAATCTCCGAGATGATTGCCAGTGTCATCCAAGATGTGGGTGAAATCTGGATGGGGGATGGTGGGACGCAGCACCAGCTTCACGTCTAGGAGCAAGTCATCCTTGCCGCCGCTTCCCCCATCAGGTGGACAAAAGCTAACAATCACATCAGCCCACTGGCGTTGGGGACGAATAAACGCTTCGGAATCTGGCTCACGCGCCTTCAGTTGATCTAACACCTGATCTTCGGTGTAGCCACGTTTGCGGGTGTCGCGTTTGATTTTCCAATTGGCACGGATGTCCTCTGGAGGAGCCAGATATACCATCACGTCGTAGCAGTCACGAGCGATCGCGGTGGAATAGCCCAACAACCCTTCGACAATAACGAACTTGGTTGGCTTGATATATTCCGGCGCGTCAAACATCCCCGTGGTGTGGTTGTAAATCGGCTTAAGAATCGGCCGACCTTCTCGCAGCAGTTGCAAATGCTGCTCAATAATGTCGAGATAGTTGCAGTCGGGGTGCAGCGCCGAAATGCCCATGTCTTTGCGCTGCTGGCGATCGTAGCGGTGGTAATCGTCTGTGCAGATGGCCGTGACCTGATCTTCGCCTAAAATCTGACCGATCCCCCGAGTAAGGGTGGTTTTCCCTGCGGCGCTGTCGCCCACAATCCCCAAAATAATTGGACGATTCACCATAGTTCCTCCTGGCCGAGCTGCGTATTTTTGCTTATTAGTGAATTCTTTCAATTGTAGGGATCAATGGATCTCGACTCAAGATACTTATAAATGCTCTACCTAAGAATTAGTAATCTTAATCACCTCAGTCTTCCAA
>CAZFWL010000452.1:0-3751 GCA_964522775.1 uncultured Halomicronema sp. | reverse complement strand
ACCATCTTCTTCGTCGCCGCCGGGGCCGATTCGCGGGCCACCACCACACCCAAAATAGGCTGAGGGCAATATTGTGATCGCGAGTTTGGGGGCCGACAAACAGCACGATATTCACCAAGGCGAACACCGAGAGGGTAAACCCATAATTGAGGCGATCGGGCCACCAGGGACTGCGTAAAAACTTTCGGAGGGCCGGATAGGCATTGAGCAGATTCAGGCGAAACTGCTTCTTTTGGCTCTGGGATGGCCAGAGTATTTCTTCAGTGAGAACGCAATCGGGAGCCACTTGCGAAAGCGCTCGTGTCACCAAACTTTCCAGTTCGCGCAAATTATTGGGAAAATCGTAGGCCTGCAAGCGACGAATCGCTTCTGGAGTGACCGCAATTTTTCGTTGTCCGCGAGCGCGGCTGACCAAGCTGATGTAGTAGTTGACGTAGTCCTCGATGTCGGCTTTGCGCACCCGTAGCGGCGGTACTTTGATCTGAGCGTCAACTACTTTGTCTACGGCGGCAATGGGCCGCTCAGAAATGAGGATGATGTGGACCGTACTCGTCCGTTCTGGTGCAGGCTCATCACGATCTCGGCTCACGGGACGATAGGTGTGCTGGGTTAGCAGTTGGGCGATCGCCCCAATCAGGCTCTTAGGTAGCTCTTCCACGTTGTTGAGAATCAGGGTGCCCTGGTCCAGCGCTTCCAGCAGTCCTGGTTTGCCCCCGACTCGACCGAATAGCTCGGCGCCGCTGGCTTGCAGCCGCGCACAGTCAACTTTGATGATGGGCTGCCGTCGGTAGGCCGAGCCGTAATGAATGAGCGCGGCGATGTTGTCCTTTTCCGTGCCGGGTTCGCCAAAGACGAGCACTGAACCGCAGGCCTCTGGGCAATTTTTGAACGCATCGCGAATTTGCTGCCGGAGCCGTTGGGCATAGCGACTACGGCCAATCACCCCGCGCCGGGCTTTTGTCACCAAGTAAGGGCGCAAAATGTCCTGACGCTCTTGTTCATAGCTCAGTTGAGAAGCCACCTGCCTCAGCTCGGCCGCAATCCGCTGCGAAAACAACTGCATGATTTCGGGATAGTCGACTTTGAGCTGCTCCACCTTTGCTGCAGGTAGGAACCAAAACTGACAGTGGCTCAGCGTCAAAACCGTATTTTCAACGGGTTCGCCAAGGAGTAGCGATCGCTGATTCAACATCGCTCCGGGCAAAAAGCTCATCGGACTGCGCACACCGGGTTTATGTTCCAGCCGTCCGGAGATCAAGATATACAGCCCCTCTGGTGGGGTATCGGCCATCACTACAGGCTGATGAGGCGGTAGCGAACGCGGCTCTAAATGTTCGCTCAAGGCGGCCAGGGTGTCCGGGCTCAAGACATTTAGGGCAGATCGCTCTTGCAACCAGATCAGGCGATCGCGTGCTGTCGTCGTCACCATGGCTTATCCTCATTGCCCTACCCTACAGTCATGGACATGCAGGTGCTCCTATGATAAATCTCGTCGATCTCTGGGTTCCGCTAGCGTTACTTGGGTTAATCGTTTTAGCCGCTATTTACTTTGCCCAGGTGTAGGGATTCTGCGGGAACCGCGATCTCACTGCCCAGAAGCAGCACTCTATAGAAGTAAGCTTTATGGGCTGGAAGTGCGCCCTGCTCAGGATCTAGCCAGTCGTTGCCAACTCGTCTAACTCGCTTCTATGTGCAGGAGAATTGCTTTGAACGCTTTAGTGATTTGAGGTTCGATGAGCTTATCAAGCACACCCCCAACCATTGGCACGAGCAAGTGTCCTTCAGATATCCACAAGACCCTCGTCTTATCTGCGATCGGCTCTAGTATGATTTCTCCCCGATCATGGCGGATCGGGAAGGGGTGCAATTCCTCGATTACGTAGCCCATTGCTAAGGGTTTTTCGTAGCGCGTGATGCGCTCAACAAACCGAAAGGGACTCGCAATGATTTCTCGTCGGGCATCTTGCCCGTTCTTTTCGAACGTTCCGGCCGACAACAGTTTCGAGTCCTTGATGCCAGGAAAATGTTTGTAGTTAGCATGATCCGTAATGGCTGCAAACACCGCTTCCACTGGCTTGCTTAAGACACAGTCAACCCTGATTTGGAACATGAGTGCTTGCTCTATGCAGTGACGATCATGACAACGATAAAAGCCCTATCAATCTAGCTGATCATCTTCCTCGACCAGATAGAAGACCTCCAGGGCATAGATCCAATTGCCCAAGGCTCCTCATTACGAATCTGGATATGTATTCCTCTATCAAAAGATTTAGAAAATCTGAAAAGTGTTAAGAAGTGTATCTTTTTCTTGGGGATGTCTGCTAAGGTAATGATGGCTAATATGAAGAGGAATTAATATGCGCTACACCGTTGAAGAAGGTGGTCGGTTAAATAACTTTGCCGTTGAGCCCAAGATGTATGAGGCTGAGCCTCCTACCGCTACTGAAAAGCGCAACTACATCATTCTTGGTGCGCTAGCCTTTGGATTGGTTGCAGGCGTGTTGTCTCTGGCCTTCGTGGTTTCCTAGTCAAGCTTTTAGATCAAATTGAACCAAGTAAACCCCTGTGGGAGTGATCACTCCCACAGGGGTTTACTTTTAAGTCACGTTTTTGAGATGTCGTTAGTAAGTGGGTTGCGTATTGGCAATTGTTGCTGTTAACGCGATCGCTCGCCGACTTTATGAGAGAAATAGATTCGCCTCAGCCCGACGTCGTCGTAGGAGGCCTGCTTCTGCTGAGGTGCCAGGGTTGCGATATTTGCTGAACTGCTCGGTAATCCAGGCCCGATCTTTCCAGCGATGAGGGGAGTCGCACACGGCTGTGATAGAGCGAAAATTGCTGCCTTTATAGAATCCTGAGCCCAAGTTATAGGCAAAACTGTAGATGGCGCTGCGCTGACTATCATTCATCTGCGACCACGTGGGAATGCGCTCCATCGGAGCCCGAGTTTCTTTTTCGATATGGTCGATCAGATATTCTTCGGCTTGCGCTCGGGTGATGATGTCTCCCTGCTTTACCTTCCGGCCATCGGGATATTTGGTGGTGCCGTAGCCAATGGTGGGTACCCCCCAGCCGTGGATCGGGTCGGCATAGGCTCGGGCCCTGCCATCGGGTAGGCGCTCGGCATACCCTTCAAATTCTTTAATGATTTCGATCGCTGCGCGGGGAATGTTCCCGCTGGCGGCTTTGGGAGCCGAGGCAGGCGGTTTGGGTGGAGCGGGGCGAGGTGAGGGTTCCGGCCCAGTGAGTGACACGGTCATCGCCCGGGGATAGTCGGTGCGGGTAAACCACGATCGCACCGCCGAAATATTCAGCACCTGCTCATTGGGGTTTGTTTTGGATGGATATTTGGACAGCCTAGAAATCCAATAGCCGCCTTCCATCAGATAAATTGCTTTTGCCGTCAGCAGTTCTGAACTCTGCAAACCAGCCTTCATCGGAATCGTCAAAGGTGTAGGTAACTGGATTAGATGAATTCAGCGTAATCTCGTCCAAAATTCTAATGTTTCTTGTGATAGAGGTATCACATCCAGCTTCCGTCTCCATAAAAAGTGTGGCCGAATAATCTCCAGATTCAGAGAATATAAATTGATTCTCGAGTACAATCACAGAAGAATTTGGCAATGCACCTACTGTCTGGCTTTCTCTAACTGAAACAAACTCGAACAGACTACTACCGATATTAAGATTCAGGGTATCGATTGCATCTGGCAACAACTCAGGTTGATCCTAACCTATGGCCAGGGTGATG
>CAZFWL010000451.1:0-3752 GCA_964522775.1 uncultured Halomicronema sp. | reverse complement strand
CCCTCGTCCGGGGCTGGAGATACCGAGAATGCCTCGCCCGTGCGTGAGGTATCAGCGGTGGGACGATGCCGCAAGATGAGTGTGCCTAGCTCTGTGAAGGTGGCGTGCCAGTGGGGTTCGATGACATTGGTGCCGGTGGCTTCGATGATGAGGGCGGGACCAGTAATTTCATCGCCGGGGTGTAGGTCATCGCGGTGATAGATGGGAGTATCGTGCCAGCGATCGCCCATATAAACCGGTACTGCCGCCTTCGGGATCAGGGGTGTTGTGCGCGAGTGGGTCATGCGAGGGTCGGCGGGCACGTCGGTTTGGCCGACCACTTCTACAGATACGCTATCGACAATCAGCGTTTTGTTGGGCTGCGTAAAGCCGTACCGCTGGTGATGCAGGTCAGCAAAAGTCGTGTTCATTTCGGCTTGGGAGCCATAGGGGACGATGAGCGGCGCATCGGTACCCGCATATTTCAAGTGAACGCGGGGCAAAACTTCGACGCCATCTTGAGAAGCGAGGGGGGCGGCATCAAGATTAACGGGAATACCTTGCTGCTTCAGTTCTTCCAGGCCAGACATCGCGAGCTCGGTGAGGGCGGTTGTCAGTGTGGCCAGGGTTTAGGACTGGAGGGGCAGCCCAAGCGATCGCACTCGCAGCGCGCGAATATCCGCTAATCCCATACCGTAAGCCGACAGCACTCCCGCATAGGGATGAATGAAGATCTCACTCATGCCCAGAGCTTCGGCAATCTGGCAGGCATGTTGTCCCCCCGCACCGCCAAAGCAGCAGAGAGTGTATTCAGCCACGTCGTAGCCCCGCTGCACCGAGATTTTTTTGATGGCGTTGGCCATTTTTTCCACCGCGATCGCCAGGAATCCGGCGGCGACTTGTTCGGGCGATCGTGAGTCGCCCGTGGCTTGCTGGATGCGATCGGCCAGGGTCGTGAACTGCTCCTTCACGGTGTCGGCATCCAGCGGGGCATTGCCATCCGACCCGAACACCGAGGGAAAGAAAGCAGGTTGGAGTTTGCCCAGCATCACGTTGCAGTCCGTTACCGACAGCGGTCCGCCGTTGCGATAACAGGCGGGACCCGGATACGCCCCGGCAGAATCTGGCCCCACTCGATAGCGGCTGCCGTCGAAGTGCAGTACCGAACCGCCACCCGCCGCTACGGTATGAATCGCCATCATTGGGGCTCGCAACCGCACACCCGCTACTTCCGTTTCAAAGGTGCGTTCGTATTCCCCGTTAAAGTGGGATACATCGGTAGAAGTACCGCCCATGTCGAAGCCAATGATGTTCTGAAATCCAGCTCTCAGGCTGGTTTGCACTGCACCGACAATGCCGCCTGCGGGACCCGAGAGAATGCTGTCCTTACCCTGAAAGAGTGCCGCGTCGGTGAGGCCACCGTTGGACTGCATGAACATGAGACGGGTGGGGGAGTGGGAGTGTGGATGGGTGGAAGGGTTGATGGGTGAAGGGGCGTTTTGAGTTTTGTCGGGCCTTGCCCTTCCCGAAGGGTATTTTGAATTTTGAATTAAAGCGCTGGCGATGCGATCGACGTAACGACGGAGGATCGGGGACAAGTAGGCGTCGACGACGGTGGTGTCGCCTCGGCTAACGAGTTTCATCAGGGGGCTGACTTGGTGGGAAACGGAGATTTGAGTAAAGCCGATTTGTTGGGCGAGTGCCGCTACCTGTGCTTCGTGGGCGGGATAGCGGTAGCCGTGCATCAGGACGATCGCGCAGGCGCGGATCCCGTCATCGTAGGCGCTCTGAAGTTGCTGGATTAACGCTTGCTCGGATGCGGCAGTGAGGGGCTGCAGGATTTCACCATGGGCGTCGATGCGTTCGGGTACGCCGATGACGCGCTCGTAGAGCATTTCGGGCAGTTGGATGTGGCGGGCGAAGATGTCGGGCCGATTTTGGTAGCCGATGCGCAGGGCGTCTTGAAAGCCATCGGTGATCACGAGTAGGGTGCGATCGCCCTTCCGTTCCAGTAACGCGTTCGTCGCAACCGTTGTGCCCATCTTCAGTGCCGCAATCTCTTCGGCTGGGATGGGTTCGTCCGTAGCCAGGCCCATCAGATCGCGGATGCCTTGCAGAGGGGCGTCAGGGTAGCGATCGGGATTTTCGGACAGCAGCTTGTGAACGACCAATTGACCATCGGGACGCCGCGCCACAATGTCGGTAAAGGTGCCGCCGCGATCAATCCAAAATTGCCACCGTGCCATTTGCTCAAACCCCGTACTTCAATAGCCTCAGTGTGTTCATTATTGGACAATTTCTGAGCAGCCGGCACACTGTACCATCGCAGCGATCGATTGCGGGCATCAATGGGAGCCAGCGATGAAAGCCCTAGGGATGCCGTAACCCTGCTCCGGCGAAGGGTGTCCGAGCATTAAGGATGAGGACATCATTGCGTTGTCTCTCTAAAGGAGACGCCATGAATCAATTTCAGCAGCTGTTGCCAAGCATTGATGTGCCCGCATGTGTTCAATGGCTACAAGGTTTTGACGGCTAAATGATGGAATGCCTGAGAACGCTAAGAGTTCTCTGACAAGTCCCATCCGCAGACCTACGTACAAAGCTGGATGCGATGCCGGGGTAGTTACTGAATGTCTACTCCGGCAGCAAGGTGCTTGAGCAATCTGGATACACTTTCCTGGCAGTTCATAAGCGGGGTGGCTACATACTGGCTTCATAAAAAAGTGGGCAGATCAGTACTTACTTCAAACTTTCTTGATGTAGTGACGAAGTTGATAGGGTTTGCACTTCTTTAAGCCATAGCCGTGTTAGCAGGCGTAAGCACTGAAAGGAAGTCTGAAATTCAAGAAAATCTACTTAATACCGATTTGGGTACCTCCTACGATGTGCGCTACTGGCTGGGATGGCGAAACTGATAAGGCAAATACAGAGAGTTCAAGGTAATGAGTTTGACTAAGCAGCACGGCTCTTTCACATCGCAGGGTGGCTGGCAACGCCTCAAAACTACGGGACAGCTTGCGGCCCTATCGGCTGGCATGGTTTTGCTCACTGGGGGGCCCTCGCAGGCGGCCGCCATTCAGTCAGGGGTGTTTAGCCTTTGGCTCGAGTGTAATAACGACGGTATCAGTCACATCTTTGGTTCGGGCGCACCTGTCAACGGATGGCAATACACCTCCGATGCCCGAGAAGACAATACCGATGGCTACTTTTATGACATTGCGGGGATTGCGGTCAAGCAAGTCGGCGACGAAGTTGTTGTAGCGCTGAATGGCAACACTCCGCTCACAGGGACTGGCTTCGACCGTCAGGGCAAACAAGTAGTCTGGGGCGACCTTTTCTTTACTGACGGCAGCCAAAGTTTCTCTGACGCGATGAATACAGGGAACTTGTTTGGTATCCGCTTTGCTGAAACCAACGAGTCGGGAGCCAATCAATTGGGTGTTTACAATAACGTCGTTGGTAGAAGTGTTGGCGTCAATAACTTTGGCCACCGCACCTATGACAACTACGCGGCCGTTGCTGGTGAGGCTGCTGCTGCCCAGAGTAACTTCTTGGGGGATATGGAGCTATCTGACTTGGGCGGCACAGGCACCTACTTCGATGGCGCTGGTACTGGGTACAACGTTATTGGTCAGGGCACCAAGGTGGGCGATGATGGCTTTAGCTTGCTGGCTCTGAATGACTTGCTGTTAGCTGACTTTGATCTCAGTAACTTTGCGGCAGCCGGGGATGAAACCATTGCCTTCAAATTTAAGCAGTCAGCTCTAGAGTAT
>CAZFWL010000450.1:0-3752 GCA_964522775.1 uncultured Halomicronema sp. | reverse complement strand
TCATGTAACTCCAGACCAGTCATCGGCAAGGGCTCCAAGGATGACATTCACACTTCGTAACAGTCATGACATTTTGTAACATTCTGGTTCTGTTTAGCCGTCGGATAACTAATGGTTGTTGTGAATCTTGTGCCCAGTTACTGGAAGGTCTGTGCAGCAAAGGTCTTGGCCTGTTGAGGTGAGAGGGATTGGCAATCGCCGAACACATCTAAGTCGCCTTTTTTACGTAGCTAAACAAAATCATGAAATCAATGTAACGGCGGATCGCTTTTTGGGGGCAACCTGGCGTCGGCAAAATGCAATAATGCTTAGCAAGAATCTGACCTTATTCTCATCTTACTAATTGTCAGAAAGTTCACGGCAGGCAGCCTTGAGTGTGCTGATGCCATGAGTTCTGAAGCCGCAGATTGCGGTTTTTGTCTGACTAATTTATTTGGTCTGTTGCCCAACGTAACTTGTCTGATAGGACTATGACTCAAGCTTCTGGAATGTCTGACACGCCTAGCCTAGGACGGCGTCAGTTTATGAATCTCCTCACCCTTGGTGCGGCCTCTGGAGCAGTCGGCGGTATGCTGTACCCCGTCGTTAGTTACTTCATCCCGCCGTCAAGTGGTGCCGCTGGTGGCGGTACTTTAGCGAAAGATTCACTGGGCAAAGATGTCATGGCTAGCGAGTTTTTGGCTAGCCATGGCCCTGAAGCTCGCGTTTTAGCTCAAGGCCTCAAAGGCGATCCTACTTACTTGGTGGTGACCGAGGATGGCAATCTAGAAAAGTACGGCATTAACTCCGTCTGTACTCACCTGGGTTGTGTCGTTCCTTGGAATGCCAGCGAAAACAAGTTCATGTGTCCTTGTCATGGCTCTCAGTATGACGCTACTGGGAAGGTCGTACGGGGTCCTGCACCCTTGTCTCTGGCGCTAGCCCATGCTGACATCACGGAAGACGATAAGGTGTCGCTGACTGACTGGACTGAGACTGACTTCCGGACGGGCGAATCGCCCTGGTGGGCTTAATCAGCCGCGTCAGAACTCTTTGTTTGCTGTGTTGTGTTCAAGTTTGGATAACGAATTTCCCCGATGAAGACCTCAATTCTGAACAGCTGTCTTCGCAATCGCTCCTTGCCTGGGGCAAGAACTATTAAGCGACTATCCGTGGCGATCGCGGCAGCTTTCATTTTGCTCTCTGGTGTTATGGCAATGCCAGAGTCAGCCCAAGCCTATCCGTTTTGGGCGCAGGAAAATTATGAGTCTCCCCGTGAGGCGACTGGACGAATTGTCTGTGCTAACTGCCATCTAGCTGAAAAACCGACATCTGTCGAAGTGCCGCAGTCAGTAAAACCTGACTCAGTCTTTAAAGCTGTGGTCAAAGTCCCCTATGACTTAGATACTCAGCAGGTATTAGGCGACGGCAGCAAAGGCGGTTTGAACGTTGGTGCTGTTTTGATGTTGCCGGAAGGCTTCAAGTTGGCACCGCCCGATCGCATTCCTGAAGACATTAAAGAGGAAGTCGGCAGCACCTATTTCCTGCCCTACTCTGAAGAGCAAGACAACATTCTGTTAGTCGGCCCCGTGCCTGGCGAGCAGTATCAAGAGATTGTCTTCCCCATCCTGTCTCCGGATCCAGCACAAGATCGGAACATCAAGTTTGGTAAGTACGCTGTACACGTCGGCGGTAATCGTGGTCGTGGTCAGGTTTACCCGACTGGTCTCAACAGTAACAACGGCGCTGTTAAGTCAACAGCGGCGGGAACGGTTTCTGCAATCTCTGCCCTTGATGCAGGTGGCTATGACGTCACTGTCACAGCTGATGATGGTACGAGTAGCACTGTCTCAGTGCCTGCGGGCCCTGAGCTGACCGTAGCAGAAGGCGACGAGGTCACTGTCGGTGGCTTACTGACAACTGACCCGAACGTGGGTGGCTTTGGTCAAGCTGACACTGAGATCGTGCTACAAAGCCCTGGTCGGATTAAAGGCCTGATCGCGTTTATCGCGGCCGTAATGCTCACTCAGATCATGCTGGTATTGAAGAAAAAGCAGGTCGAGCGCGTACAAGCTGCCGAAGGTCTCAGCCTCTAGGCATGACCTTTTAGCATCGATTCATAGATTCATAGATGAGAAGGGTGCCTAACGGTACCCTTTTTTTATGGCTAATCAAGCTTGCGGAATTGCGGCGTCGTCGGAGCCTGACCAAGCCAAGTCGCCATTGGCGTCCAGCCTCAGTTATCTCGCTCAACGACGATAACGTTTTCAGTCACCTTCTCGAAGGTGTCATCATGGCTGATCACGAACAGCTGATTAAAGCTACGAATTCGAGCGATCGCCTCAGCCAAACTTTCTCGTCGAGGTCGATCCATATTCGTTGTAGGTTCATCGAAGAAAGCAATATCAATATCGGCCAAAACCTTGAGCAGAGCTAACCGCACCGCTAAGGCAGCGCACATCTGCTCCCCTCCAGACAAATTCACAAACCGCCGCTTGTTGGGGCCTTCTTGCACGAGAATTTCGTAGTCCCGGGTCCAGGTCAGAGCGACGTTAGGGCGATTGATCAATTCTCGGAACAGGCGATCGCTCTCTCGCGAAATTTGTTGGACGTAACGTTCAGTAATGCGGGGGCCAGCTTCTTTATAGGCTTTACGCGCAAAGTTGATGAACCGCTTAATGCGATCGCGCTGCTTGCGATCCGCTGTCGCAGCATCACGTTTTGCAGCGACATCCTGAAGGGCATCGATTTGTTGTTGATAATCCTGAAGCCGCTGCTGCTGACTAGGTAAAGAGCCTGCTAAACGATCGCGCTCCGACCGCACCGTTTGATAATTGGCATCGACTTGCTGAGCGGCTTGCGGGTCAAAATTGGCAAGCGCCTGATCAAGCTGAGTTTGCCAGTAGTCACGGGCTTGCTGCTGAGCCGTCAAAGTGGTTTGGGCCGTTGCGAGTTCCTGGGTCAAACGTGATTCATCCGCAGCGGCCTTTTCGTTTTGCAAATACTGTAAATAGCCCGCTTGATTTGTCTGTTTGGCTTGGGTATGAGTAGCGATCGCTTCATCCAAGCTTTCAAAGCCAGTCAACTCTGCGGCCAACTCATCAATCTGTTTCTGAATTCCGGTCTGCGCTGCCTGCATTTCGTCGTAACGCTTTTGGATAGTGGGCTGCTGCTGCAGTGATTTTGTTAAGACGGCACAGCGTCCTTTGGGGTTTTCTAAAGCCTGCAGCGCCGTTTGCACCTGGTTGACTTGCTCGGCCAAGGATGCCCCAGCGGTTAACTGAGTTTGGAGCGATTGGACTTGCTCGGCCAGGGAAGTCTGCTGGTTTTGCAGATGGGACAATCGCTCCTGCTTTTCCGATTTAGTCGCAAGGGTGGCTTGCTGTTTAGTCAAGTCAGCCAGGTGGTTTTGCACCTGCTGGAGTCGCGATCGCAACTGCTCGACATCCGTCTGTGCTGAGAGATCGGCCAGAATGGCTTCCACCTCCGCCACAATCGTTCGATTGACCGCGATGCCAGACTCCAAGGCCGCTTGCAGCGAAGCAATCGAGTCTGCTGACAGTAAGGGAATGCTCTGTTGTAAATCGGCCAGGGTATCCAGAGCCGCGTTGGCTTCAGCTTGGTGCTGGTCGCAAGTCGCTTGTCCCCGGTCGACTAACGCCTGAAGTTCTATCTCGAACTGGCGTGCGGCTTCGATGCGACTGAGCTGCTGTTGCAGGCGATCTCGCTGCTGTTCCACCTCTGGTAAATTCGCGACTTGTATTTCCAAAGCT
>CAZFWL010000449.1:0-3759 GCA_964522775.1 uncultured Halomicronema sp. | reverse complement strand
TAAGGACTCAGCCCAACTTTCTGTGGGTCACAACGATTTACAGCCATGCTAATTACATTCGACCTGGTAAATAAATTTTTTCAATAGATTCTAAAAATGCTAAACGTTTTTGCGGGTTTCCGAGCATCGTCTTTACTTACTGTTTTCAGTGCTCTAGATAGTGTTCGGGAAAGTTCTGCGGCGGTTATGCGTGAGCCAAAAGAGCATCACTGAAAAGACTCGACTGCTGGGTGTGACTACGTTACTGTGCCGTGAATGACGCTTGCAAGGTAAAAACTAGAATTAGTTGCTGCTTGGGAAGGTCGTGGTCAGGAGTCCTTGCTGCACCGCTTGGGCAATTGCGGTGACTGTTGCTGTATGGGTGCGGATGTCGCCCACTGGTTCAATCGGCAGCAAAATACTGACGGCGACCCAGGGCAGCCGCTGCCGCTCTTGCCACTGTTGGGCTTGGTCGGCCCAAAACCATTTGCCTGGAGCAAAATGACCACCGCTAGGCCAGGCATACCACTGCATGACCGCGAATGTATTGCGTGAGTCGATGCCCCGGAGATACTGGGTTGTGACTGTCAATGGTGAATTTGGAGTGTCCACTGGGTCTAGGTTCCAACGGACTGTCTGGCGGTCGTCTACTTGCCAACTTTGGGCTCCACGTAAATCAACCCATTCGACTTCGGGTTGCTGGTCGCCCGATCGCTGTGGCCTGAGCAGCAGGCCAAAGGTATCCCCTGATGCGTCGCTTCCTCCTACCCGACGGTATTCTGCTAGCGTCCAACGATCACCCCCAATCGGCACCTCTTCATGAAAGGTGGCTTCCCATCCAGGCACTGCAAGGGGTTCTTCTAAGAGTGTTCTGAGTTCTTGAATATGGGGGACAGGAAGTTCACTACTCCAAGGCCACTGGCCACTGAAATAACTAGGTAATGCAGCGATCGCGACGAGCGCTGCGAGTACAGCGATGAGCCCCCACTGAACCCAGGAACGGGATTTGGGTCTAGTTTGAGCAGCGTCAGCCATAAATGGTGTCTCCGATGGGCTAAAGATGCGGACTAGACCGCTGTTTCCGAGTTGACTGCTAACGATAATCGCGACGGTACATAGGCCTGGATAAATCGCAGGATGAAAATCAATGATAGTAACATAAGTGCAGAATATAAGTCCCCACCCCAACTGTCGTGTAGCCAGACAAAAGCGGCTTTATTGCCTGTGCCATGAAAGTAACTCAACAGGGCATTGCGAATAATGTTGCCAGAGACGCTGACGCCGACAGTAGCGAGCAAAAAAAGAATCGTGCGAAAACGAGATCGCCAAACTTCGTTCCAGTAAATCAGCATCAATGCCACGTATAGACTGGTGAACAGCATCTTGAGGCCCGCGCAATGAGGCGCAACTTCCACCATCTGATCGTTGACGCGTAAATAAATTTGATCCACGGTGACATCAATGCCTGCTTGCATGAGCAAAAACCCTGCGACACTCGCGATGAAGCTTTGCAAAGGCAAGATGTAGGGTTCGATCAAATACGGCAGCTGGCTCGGCGTCGCTAGAGCCACTAGTGCTAAAGGAAAGCCCATGAGCTTGAGCCCTGACCAACCCTTGAGCGCCATGCACAAACCCGCGAGCATCAGCGGTAGCGAAATATTCATCCAGTCGGGCAGTTGGCTGAGATATAAGGCACTAGCCATGGCTAATAAGCCGATGCCTGCTGGGTGCAAACGGTCGGGTAGTTCGCGCCACTGAGGCCGTAATCCCCAAGCCAGATAAGCGGCAAACGGTAAGCCAATCAGTCCGTGACTAAAATATTCGTGCTGGATGCTAATCGATTTGTTGATCCAACCATCGACCCAATGCCAAAGCAGGGGGCCATACATTACTACCAGCAGCACTGAGAGCGCGATCGATAACGGTTCCAGCGACCAACGATCCTTAAGTACAGAAGTCTTCGAAGTCATAGGGTGGATTATTAGGCTGACAACACAGTAGGCGATTCAGTCATGGCGGCACCTTGATTGACGGCTTGGGCGATCACGTCAATCACCCGATTAGCTTGTTCTAACGTCATACCGGGGAACATCGGGAGCGACAGGATTTCTTGTGACAGTGCCTCTGATGCGGGAAAAGCGCCAGCTTGGTATCCCAGAGATTGAAAGGCGGGTTGTAGGTGACAAGGCACTGGATAGTGAATCCCACTTTGAATCTGTTGTTCTTCCAGCACCAGTTGTAGGGCGGTGCGATCAATTGGGCAGTCGGCTGTGACCCGCACTACATACAAGTGGTAGACGTGCCCGATACCGCTATCGTTGCGTATGGGAATAATGCCAAACTCGCGTAAGCTGGCTAGGCGCTCGTCGTAGTGTTGAGCAACGCGATTACGTGCTTGATTCCACTCTCGTAGATATGGCAATTTCAGTCCCAAGATGGAAGCTTGAAAAGTGTCTAAGCGACTGTTGGTGCCTTGAGGTTCGGTATGAAAGTATTTGCGGACGGCTCCATAGTTGCGCAGCGATCGCGTAGTTTGGGCAACGAGCGCTTCTTGAGTGAGCAACATGCCCCCATCCCCAATGGCGCCTAAATTTTTACTGGGATAGAAGCTAAAAGCGGCGGCGATACCAATGCTACCGGCGGTGATGCCTTCACGCTGTGCCAAATGAGCTTGTGCCGCATCTTCAAAAATCAGCAAGCTATGCTGCTCAGCGAGAGCTCTGAGTCCGCTGGGCGAGACCATTTGCCCATATAAATGAACCGGCACAATTGCCCTGGTTTTGGTAGTGATAGCTGCGGCCGCTGCATCCAAGTCAATCAATGCGGTTTCGCGATCGCAGTCTACAAATACGGGGGTTGCCCCACTGCGTAAAATTCCAATTAATGTTGCCACAAAGGTGTTGGCTGGGAGCAACACTTCATCGCCTTCACCAATGCCACAGGCTGCAAGCCCTAGCGCGATTGCATCAGTGCCGCAGCCTAAGCCCACACCATGCTGTGCGCCTGCTGCAGTTGCAAAAGCCGTCTCTAAATCTTTGACCGCCTGTCCTAAGACAAAGTCTCCCCGATTCAAAACAGCCGTCAGGGCTGCCTGGATCTCATCTTGAATCTGGTTATGCTGCCAGGACAGATCGACAAACGGAATGAGCTCTCTAGGTTTAGTCATAGGAGTATCGGCTTTTCAAGGCTAGCGATAATAGGCTGTACTTCAGTAGCTGATTGGGTGTTGTATCTGCGGTGATGCCGCAAATGACTGTTGGTGCATCGATTCATGAGCTATTTGGCAGCTTCAAATGCTCTTACAGGGCGTCATAGGTTGATTTGAACCTTGCCCCATGAGCGATTAATTAAGACCCAGCAATGTTTTTGATGTTAGTCATCCTAATCAGCGCTCGTGGGCGATCGCGATTGGAGTTCGCAGTTTTCTTACAGAATTAGTCGGTTTCTTGATAGAGTCTCCATGAATGTTAGGGATAATTTTTCATCAGCCTAGTTGGCTTTAGGGTGCCCGGAGTTGTCTTGCTTGCAACAATCTCAGCGTGTTTTCTCGGAGGAGTTTGCCGCCATGGACTTTGATACTGCACGTCGATTTGTGCTGGCCCAGACTTTGTCACCGGTGCCTGGACAAACGGCTTTTATTGATTGCTTACGGCAAGGTATTGCGCCGGTGCCAGGGCAGGTGACGTCTCTGTTATTGGCGCTGAAAACGCTTGCACAAGGCTTAAAAAATGAGCCGATGATTGAGCGATCGCTGGGCCGTGCGTTGTTTATTTTGACTTA
>CAZFWL010000448.1:0-3761 GCA_964522775.1 uncultured Halomicronema sp. | reverse complement strand
GGAAGACTTCCGGATGAGCTTCGATAGTGCCAATGATCCTAGCTCCGGAACCCAACACGGGCAGCAATTCCAACGCGATTTCTGCGGGCAAACACAGGACTAACTCAAAATCTTCACCGCCGTAGAGACACCAGTCTAGGGCGGTGGCATCAGTGAGCCACGGTGTGAACGCAGGCGGTAATGGCAAGCGCGATCGCATCAACTGAGCCCCTACACCACTTGCTTGGCAAAGCCAGAGCACCGCATTGGCCAGACCGTCACTACTATCCATCCCCGCGATCGCGCCAAATTCTTCATCTTCTAGCGCTTCCAACAGTGAAACCACGTCTAGTCGGGGCACCGGATACTGATGGGCCTGGATGAACGCCTGTTGGTCGCTCACCGAGAGTGACTTTACTGAGTCTGGATGTAGCAGCAGCTCTAGGCCCGCTCGAGATGCCCCGTGCCAACCGGTAGCGAGAATGACTTGTCCCGGTTGGGCACGATCGCGGCGAATGACTCGCTGAGGGGCAACTTCCCCCAGAGCCGTAATGGACAGCATGGCTTGAGACGATCGCACAATATCGCCACCCACAATTTTGCCTCCATATTGTTGGAGGCAATGGTGCATTCCCTTATAAACCTGCTCGACCCAATGAACCGGTGTCGTGCCGGGTAGCGCTAAACCGACGGTGATTTCGGTCGGGACTGCACCCATGGCAGCCAAGTCAGACAGATTAGCTGCGATCGCTCGCCAGCCAATGGCCTTCGGGAGCGTTGTGCGATCGCTAAAATGAACACCATCGACCAATACATCAGTCGTGATGACGGTTGATTGCGATCGCGGTGGCAATACCGCCGCATCATCCCCCAGCAGCGATAACTCACAAAAAGGCTGGAGCCGCTTTAGCAACTCCAGCTCACCTAGCTCAGCCACAGTTGGCTGATCCATACCTATGTCTCCCTTAGGTCGTGGGTTGCACTAGGTTGTCCAAACCGTCGATTACCGTCGCCGAAACAATACGATCGCCCTGCCCCAGTTCTTCTAGCAATTCCTTATTCTCAACAACACAGCCAAACACCGCAAAGCGGCCATCTAGCAAATTGAGGCCTGCTGGCGTCAATTCCGGCTCAAAGAGAAAGAAAAAGAACTGAGAAGAACCTCCATTCACATCATTCTGAGGGCGGGCAAAACCCATCACACCAAAAGCAGAAAAGGGTAGAACTGGATCATCAAGATAACGTCCTAGCTCCTCCAGAGTGGCACCGTAAATCGGTTCTTCATCCCCCTTCACCAAGATTTCGAGAGGCACAGCTCGATATTCACCCGTTTTCGGATCGATGAAGCCTTCCTCGGGTCCTTCCGGATCACCGGTTTGCAACACGTAGAAATCTTCCGCCCGAATGAACGGCATGTCGTCGTAAAAGCCTCGCTGCACCAAGTCAACAAAGTTGCCCCCGGTAACTGGCGCTGAATAACCATCAATCACCGCCAGCAGCTTACCTTTATTCGTCTCGAATTCAACCGTGGCACGTCCTTTGAGCTGTGGCAGATTACTGTACTCTTCCGGCACCTCAAACGGAAAGTCAGTCACCATCATTTCTTCAATGGCACCAACTTTTTCCAGAAGCTCGCCACGCTGTAGCCAGACCGTTTCCCGATTTTTAGCCTCGGCCCCTTCAACAATCGGTTCCAAGCCAGTTCGGATTTCATCGAGATACTGGGCAGCGAGCGCCTGACGCGCCTCTGGCACATCCGCCAAAATGTTGCCGCGCCGTCGGCCAATCAACTTATCGATTTTTTTAGTGTCACGGATAATGGGGCCCCAACGCTTACTCCGCAGCCACTCTGACAACCCCTCTAAATCTTCTTGGATAGTGCGAATATCCTTATTGTCGATCGGTAGTGAGTAGCGCAACAACGCTTTCCCATCCGTGACCGCGTTGCCCGGAGGCAAATAAGCGACCACTGTAGAAGCGGGCATCGTTGCCGCTTGAGCCTTTGGCACCGCTGCTGTAGTCAGCCCTCCAACCCAAAGCACAACGCTCAGAACTAGGCAAAGCAGCCATCGATTAAATAAATGCATAGGTAAGGCTAGCAAAGAGTCATATTCAGCCAACGTCCTTGATCTTGCCATAGCGTGGGCATCTCCAGAAGCATTCTGGAAAGTTGACGACTGAGCGGTAAAATGAGGTGCCGAGATTCAAAGGGCCACGGGTAGCGAGCGTTATGATTTCCAGCAACGACTTTCGTACGGGCGTCAGTATTGAACTGGATGGATCGGTTTGGCGGGTAGTTGAGTTCTTGCATGTCAAGCCTGGCAAGGGTTCTGCCTTTGTCCGCACCAAGCTGAAAAACGTGCAAACTGGTAACACGGTTGAAAAAACATTTCGCGCTGGCGAGACTGTGCCCCAAGCCAACCTGGAGAAAAAGGTGATGCAACACACCTATCGGGACGGCGAAGACTTGGTCTTCATGGATATGGAGACCTATGAAGAGGTCCGCATGACCGAAAACCAAGTCGGCGATCGCGTTAAATATCTCAAAGAAGAGATGGAAGTGAACGTAATCCGATGGAATGAGCAGATTTTAGAAGTTGAACTGCCAACCTCCGTCGTGCTGGAAGTCACCGAAACCGACCCTGGCGTGAAAGGCGACACCGCAACTGGAGGCACTAAGCCCGCCATTGTAGAAACCGGGGCCCAAGTCATGGTGCCGTTGTTCATTTCAATTGGTGAGAAAATCAAGGTGGATACCCGCAATGACTCTTACTTAGGGCGGGAGAATTAGAGCACAAGCATTAGCGCTTATACACACTACGCCTTTAATTTAGGGCGGCTCAATCTTGTTGGTAGGGAATGCGATAGTGGAACTAAATTTCAGTGAACTGCGAGAGCTCGTGACCACGCTCAGTCAAACCGATATTTCGGAGTTGACCCTAAAGGGGGCTGATTTTGAACTCACGCTTCGCAAACAAGGGGCGATCGCTTCGGCCAACACACCTGTCATTACCGTTGCTCCGCAAGAACAGGCAGTTGCTGCTCCAGTAGTCACCATGCCCGCTCCAGAAACCGCTCCGGTAGCATCAGGAGCTCCCCCTACACCGCCCCCTTCAGCGGATTCCAATTTGTTGGAAATTACTTCACCCATGGTCGGCACGTTTTACCGCGCCCCCGCCCCCGAAGAGCCCTCTTTTGTCGAAATTGGCGATCGCATACAGACCGGACAAACAGTCTGCATCATCGAAGCCATGAAGCTGATGAACGAGTTGGAAGCCGAAGTTTCTGGCGAAGTTGTCGAAATTCTGGTGGAGAACGCACAGCCCGTCGAATTCGGTCAGCCACTGATGCGAGTCAAGCCTTAACCGATCAGTCGTGAGCAACGCCTACCAAGGCTCTGGGAAAGCGCCTTTCAAACAGCCTGACCTCTCAGCCCGTTAAATATCGCCTTCTCCTTCGAATAGGGTGTCTAGCGGTTGAGCTTTAATCTGGCAAACTTCTTGCAAATAGCGGGACAGTACATCATTTTGCCCGTGGGTCACGTAAACCTGCTGGGCCCCCGTTTCTTGGATGGTTCGAATTAGGCCCGACCAATCGGCATGATCAGATAAAACAAAACCGCGTTCATAGCCACGTCGCCGCCGTGCTCCTCGCACTGCCATCCAGCCCGAAGCAAATGCTGTCTGTGGAGATTTGAACCGTTTCATCCAGCTAGAGCGATGGCCTGAGGGAGGTGCCAAGACCAGGTCACCCTGGTATTTATGACTTTTGGGCATCTCAGC
>CAZFWL010000447.1:0-3764 GCA_964522775.1 uncultured Halomicronema sp. | reverse complement strand
ATCGCTGGGCAGTCCTGCAAACGTTTCTTGCCAGTGATCAGGCTCCATGAGCGTCAACGCCGGTTCCAGCTGCGTCTCCCAGCGAGGAGGCACCCAGACATCGACTGTGAGCGTGCCAAAAGACTGCCATTGCCGTGCGGGCGCAAGCCAATATTCCAGGCTGTATTGGCGGTAGACGCCCGCATCATCGCTGCTGGGCAATCCTTCATAACTCACGGCGATCGCATGTTCACCCGAGCTCAACGGCACCTCAAACTGGAGTCCCTGCAGCGATTCTCGAAAATGTCCTGTGCCCCAAGCGTCTGGAATCGTGGGGGTGTCGGTGGGGGTAGCCGCGATCGCCGGTTGGTCGTCGAGGGTGACGGTTCCCGACTCTAGCCCTGGCGCGACAAACAATAGACTAACTGTCGTTGCGGCTCCCGGATTATTGATGAAATAAGTGGCGTTGATTTGAGCTAAGCCAGTCTCATCGAGGGAACGTAAATCTAAAACGAGATCTTCGTGTTGAATCGGCAAGTCGGCAACGTCCGTCCAAGGCTCGGTCAAGAGCTCTCCCACCCGCTCAGGATTCGCCATGTTGGCGCGGGCAGGCGGACCGCTTGATACCAACAGCACAATGAACAGGCCCGCGATCGCCCATGTCAGCCAGCGCCACCCACGAGATTGCCGTAAAAAGCCAAGCAAAAAGGACATTTGACCCACCTGCACGAAACCTAATTTTTCTCATCAATCCGTGATTGGGCTAAACCAGTAGGCTATCTTGACGGTGGATCGATGGGAGCATTTGCCGCTATGACACACAGGTTTTCACCCGCCTATTTTGCCGGAGCCGAAAAGATTGCTTTGCCGACTGGCGATCCAGGTTATCAGCCCCATACGGCCTGGTGGCTGGCTCAATGTTCCCGCTTAGCCTATGACTCTAAACCCAATATTGCGATTCACTTGCAACGGGTCGGTTTTGATCAGGTGTTCTTTTTTGACTATCGGGGTACCCAGGGTTTTTTGGCGCTGCACCCTGGTGATGTCCGACCGTTTGCGGTGATTGCGTTTCGGGGGACAGAAAAAAACTATATCGACATTCTCACTGACATCATCATTTTGCGAAGTAAGCTGCCTGATGTCGAAGACAAGGCTTATGGCGATGGCCCCTTATTTGCCCATGCCGGTTTTCTGCAAGCCTTTCAAAACGTCTGGGGATCGGCCCTGCCGGATACCATTCGCGATCGCATGAAGGCTTGTGAATGGGTCGGCCCCCGTGGCATCAGCAATATCATTCACGACCATGTGAAAACTGACTGGAGTCCGTTATATGTGACCGGGCACAGCTTGGGCGGCGCGATCGCCACCTTGACGGCGTACCACGCCACGACCTACCACGACGCCACGTATCTCTACACGTTTGGCAGTCCGCGTGTGGTCAATCGCCTGCTGAGTCGCAAGATTACGGACACCCTGGCGGGGCGCTCATTTCGCTGTGTTCACGGCAACGACATTGTGCCTCGCATTCCGCCATTGCTGAACTATACCCACGTGCAAGAGCTGATCTATTTCGACCCGGCTAAGGGTCGAGTCCCAGCCCAGGGCAACATGAAAAATGATGTCTTGGTCATTTTGCTGTTGCACTTAGAGGCCGCGCTCTTTTTCTTGACGCTGAGACGGCGGGAGCCCAAAACGACCCTCGACCACGCGATCGCAAACTACATTCAGGCAGTGAAACGCGAACCGCTTAAACCTCGCCAAACGACGACACCGCAGCTGTCTTAAAGTTAAAGGCCCCGCAGCGCTTGCTCCGCTTATCCGTCATACCGGCTGACCCACCGCGCAATACAGGCGATCGCGGTGGTCTTTTGCATGGGTTGCGACTGCCGCACCCATACCCCCTGCGCCCGCTCCGGAAACTGCCAGAGATCGAGATGTGTAACGGGCGGCTCGGCATAAAAGCTGTCTTGTCCCGCGCCCAACAAGGCCGCACTCCAATGGGTGAAATGATCATGGCTCACCCGATGCAGCGGAAAGTCGCCCACCTGCGGCACCCCCCACCCATCCACTGCGATCAGTGCCGCAACGGTGTGTCCTTGAGCTTGCCACAGGTTCGCCGCCGCGATCGCCCCCACCACCCCAGCACTAAACCCAATCAGCAACAGCGGTTCGGCTGGATTCGCTCGCTCTTGTAAAAACGACCAAACCGCCAGGCCATTGAAGGGAGCCTCGTGATCGCTGGGAAAGACCTGATCTTTGGCAATGTGTCGCGTGCTGCCGGTGGTGGCTAGCTGCTGGTTCAGAGTAGCGAGGAAGCGATCGCTCAGCAACCCATCATGAATACCAGGGCAAATAATTACCGTCATAAACCGTGGAAATCCATAAATGATTAAACCTACGCTGACTCACTAAATAGCCGCAAGCGATAGATTTGTGTGAGGTGATGATACAGGCTGAACGGCGATGGCTAACGAAGAACAGGTCGCTTTGCTCAAGCAAGGGAGCTACGTCTGGAACAGATGGAGAGAAGAAAATTTTGATGTTGAGATCGATCTTCACTTCATCAATCTCGACAACATCAATCTCAGCAAAGCCAACCTAAAGCGGGCAAACCTTGCAAACGCTAATCTTATTTCTGCTGACCTTTGCAAAGCAGATCTTAGTGAGGCAGACCTAACTGGAGCACTTCTCCAAGGTGCTGACATCATTGGAGCAAAACTTAGTAAAGCTAATTGCAAGACAACTCGTTTCCAAAGTGCCAATCTCAGTGATGCAAATCTGGACGAAGCTTGTCTCTACACCGCTAGGTTCAATGATGCGATTCTCATGCGCGCCAGTTTACGCAATGCAGACCTTCAAAGTGCAAGTCTTATCGACGTCAACTTGAGATACGCAAGGCTTGATGGTGCCAACATCAGCTTGTCTAATCTTAGTGGAGCAAATCTTAATGATGCTTTCCTCAATGGAGTCAACCTTCGCAGAGCAAGCCTTAAGGGAGCACAGGTTCTCCGGACGAACCTTACTAAGGCAATACTAACGGGAGCTTGTATTGCTGACTGGCAAATCGGTAGTTCCACAGTCCTTGAGGGAGTTGAATGTGATCACATCTTTCGCACCTACGGTGCTAAAAACAAAAGATTCTCGGGGCGGTTACCGGTAGATCCGGATAGCACTTTTGCCCCTGGCGAGTTCACCCAGCGCTTTCAGATTATTTCAAGCGCTCTTGAGACCATTGATATCACCTTCACCGAGGGCATTGACTGGCAGGCGTTCTTCCAATCTTTCCGAGAGTTGCGTAACAGCCACCCTGATGAAGAGGTATCTATCCAAGGTATGGAGCGTAAAGGTGATGCCTTTGTGGTGCGTTTAGAAGTCGCTGCGGAGGCGGATAAAGGGGCGATTGAGTCTGAGGTGAAGCAGCTCTATACCCACCAACTCGCAGCCCTTGAAGCACAATATGAGGAGCGGTTACGCTTGCAAGGCGCGCATCTTGAGGACATCCGTGAAATTTTGAGTCTGGAGCGTCAAGAAAGAACCCGACTTACTAAGGTGGTAGAAACTATGGCTCATGAGCAAAAAGCGCCAAAAATTCAAATCAATCACTCAAATATCGGCAGTTTAGTGGATACCGCTCAGTCAGGAAGCCGAGTGCAATCTATTCAGCACATCTATGCGCCGGAGCAGCAAGACTTGAGTGAAGCGGCTCAAGAGATTCAGAAATTGCTCAATACGTTAGCTGAGACTTACAACACCACCTCTGAAACAGGGCAAGCAAAGCTGATGAA
>CAZFWL010000446.1:1420-3782 GCA_964522775.1 uncultured Halomicronema sp. | reverse complement strand
GTCCCAACGGGCGATCGCCGGACAGCACGGGGAATAGTTCCGCTGTCCACGTCTGATCCACTAAGTCGTGGTCGCTGAGGCCATCGGAGCAGAGCAGGATCAAACTATCGTCAGCGATAGCAAAAAGCTGCACCGTGGGATGAAGATGTTGGGTCGGAGCCATCCCCAAGGCCTGCACCAACGCCCCAGAACCCGGCTGTTGTAACGCAGCGGAATACAGGCTAAGGCCCAGACGCGTATCGCGGGTAGCGAGATCGTCATCAAAAGTGATTTGGCGACAATTGTGCGATCGCACCCGGTAGGCCCGACTATCGCCCAGATGCGCCACATACAGGCCACCGTCATAGACCAATGCCAGCACGATTGTGGTGCCCATGCGACCCCGTTCACGCTTGTGATCAGCATCGTTGCGCTGGGCGATCGCCTCATTCGCGGTCAACATGGCCTGTTGCAACGTTGAAACAATCGTTGGGTGCGGCACCCCATTGCGCACGAGTAGTGGCTGTAGAGCTTGGGTGACTTCAGCGATCGCGGTTTGAGAGGCGATGTTGCCCCCTTCATGGCCACCGACCCCATCACAGACCACTAAGAGAGGCGCTGGCGTGAGTTGGTAATCGGGCTCTGACGTCAGCCGCACGGTTTGCGCAGTACCACTGACAGGAAAACAAGCATCTTCATTGCGGTTGCGGGTTGGCCCCTGGTCAGACTGCACCGCCAACTGAACCTGGCAGGGTCGTTGGGCCGATTGCTGTTGCAGCGCCTGCGCCAACGAATTCACGAGACCACTGGCTTGTCCCTGCCCGGCGACGAGCCGTTGCGTTAACTGGGTCAAATAGTCTCGAATTGTCGGCGCGGCCTGATTCACCAAGCTTTGCCAGTATTGCCCCAAATCTTTTAAGTCGAGCGATGCAGCTTCGACATTTAAAGTTAGCAGCCGCACATCTTCTCCGTCGACACGCACGAGCTCAGGGTCCAGCAAGCAGTGGGCCACCTGCTGGTCGAGACTCGGTTGCCACAACTGTGCCACCTGCCAGAGCCACGACAGTTGCTCAATGGCAGATGCCTGGGGCCAAGCCGCCGTCAAGGTAGGCAACAACTCTGGAGCAGTTGCCGCATCAAGCTGTCCCCGTAGTGGGATCTCGTCTAGCAGCAACAACGGCGTTCCATCGGGTTGTTGCACCTGGGTAAAGGGCCGAGGAATCGCCGTCAGATAAGGGGATAACGCTAGATAAGGGAGCGCCGCTGCGGGCACTTCGGCTAATGGGGGAGGTGGCAACTGGGGTTGCGTATCGCGCACGAGGGGAAAGCGAATGACCTGATAACGCTGCGCCAAATAGCTGCCCGCTGACAAAGGTGCCGCCACCTTGCCCTGTGCCCATAGATAGCGATGTATCGGTGGCAACTGCGAATTCGGCATAGGGGCGATCGCCTCGCTCATCGGTCATGCAGGGCGGAGCCAGAGGCCTCACACAAGCTCCGAAATTATGCCACACCGGCTCCCGCTTGCTGAGAAGACGTCGGGATTTATCCTTCGGTTTCACTCACCACGCGGGGAAGCCCCATGCTGTAGTTCAGCGCACGAGTTTTCAGGTTATAGCTGATTTCACCCGCCTGCAGCTGCTCTTTGATGAAGTGCTCAAGGTCAGAACCAATGCGGCGCAGGTTGTAGTCCGTCAGTTCGCAGTTGCCCGCTGCCGCGACCAAACGATCGAACTCGGTATTGACGTTCTTCAACGCCTCGTCGCTCCAAAGGAACTCATTGTCAGGATCAATATCCAGAGTCAGCACCGAGTCGCTGGGGACTAACTCATCGTCAACAACTTCAGCAGCGTAAATCAAGACATGACGAGTGGTCGATTTCAACATGAGTTCTTCAAGTTCAAAACATTAATCAGCAAACCTGTTGTCATTGTAAAGGCAGGGCGATCGCTCGTTGGCGAGAGATCCCATAGAGATTCGTGAGGGCAGTCATAACTTCGCGGCCCACCCGGTTTTTGCGCCCTTCCAAATGGCCAGTCGGAGCCAGTCGATTTGCCGAATTGAGCACTCGGATGGTTAACCCGCGGGGTTCTCCTTCACAATGGTAGAGCTACTGCTCTGTTGCCGAGTTTTGAGATCGCCATGTCCAATTCGTTAGACCCGATTCTCCAGCGGGCGTTAGACGGCATTGATGTGAGCCCCGATGAAGGTCTGACCCTGCTACAGGCTAACGCCCCCGGCGCGATCGCGGCCATTCAGTCCACGGCGGATACGTTGCGGCAGCGCCAGGCGGGCGACACCGTAACCTACGTGGTGAACCGGAACCTCAATTTCACCAATATCTGTGAACAGCACTGTAGTTTTTGTGCCTTTCGGCGCGCCG
>CAZFWL010000446.1:0-1410 GCA_964522775.1 uncultured Halomicronema sp. | reverse complement strand
GGATCTCCTCGGCCTCGTAGGGCCGCAGCTTCTCGACGATGCCGAAGCGGGAGCCTTTTGGCTCGACTGGGGGGCGATGGCAGAAAAAGCGGCGGCAGCGGTGGCCCAAGGGGCAACGGAAATTTGTATGCAAGGGGGCCTAAATCCCACGGCCAAAGTGGACGGCAGCAGCCTGCAATATTACATCAAGCTCATCCACAATATTAAAGATGCGTGGCCGCAATTACACCTGCACGCCTTTTCACCCCAAGAGGTACAGTTCATCGCGCGGGAAGATGGCCTGAGTTACGCCGAGGTGATTACGGCGCTACACGCGGCTGGGGTCGGTTCCCTACCGGGGACGGCAGCAGAAGTGCTGGATGATGCAGTGCGGCGAGTGCTCTGTCCTGAAAAAATTGACAGCGATACCTGGCTCGAAATTGTCGGTTTAGCGCACCAGTTAGGCCTTACAACTACCAGCACGATGCTGTGTGGACATATCGAGACGCCGACCCAGCAAATCACCCATTTGGAAAAATTGCGGCAGTTACAGCAGCAGGCGATCGCTCAGGCCAAGCCGGCCCACATCAGCGAATTCATTTTGCTCCCCTTTGTCGGCGAGTCGGCCCCCAAACCCCTGCGGCGCAGGGTGGGGCGTGATCAGCCGGTGTTGCGGGATGTGTTGCACCTGACAGCGGTCTCTCGCATTTATCTTGGCAACTGGATTCCCAATCAGCAGCCAAGCTGGGTCAAGCTAGGACTTGAGGGCGCAGTTGAGGCGCTGAATTGGGGCTGCAACGATATCGGCGGCACCCTGATGGAAGAACACATCACCACGATGGCCGGAGCCAAGGGCGGCACCTGTATGACGGTGAGTGATTTGCAAGGGGCGATCGCGTCAATTCATCGCCCTTACCAACAGCGCGACACGCTCTATCGCTCGGTCGATTCGGACGTGTCTGCCGCCGCCGCAGGCATGGGCATGTCCGCTTCAATGGGAAACACTGCCCCCGCTCGGCAGTCACGCAGCCACAAGCGCACCGCCTGACCCATGATGCCGTCACTACTTTCCTGCGGAGGCGTGGGGGGTCGAGTGGGTTGGTCCGCGGCTCCCAGCCGCGAAAACATCAACGTCAGTCGCCAACCGTCCACTGTTGGCACCAGAAATAGCCAGTGATATTGTTCCTGCCGCATCGTCTCACCATCAAGGTAGCGGCGCTCTAAGGTGGTGAAAAAAACTTGCTGCGGGGCGTCGTCTGTAACCGGCTCAAACGCCAGAGCCTCAATCGGTAAGGGTTCAAATTCGGCCCGACCGGCCAGCAAAACAGTGCCAAACTGCGTGTCATCAGGAGTGGTGCCTAGAGTGCGGCGGGCAACACGATTGGCATAACTGGGCAAGTCACGCAGCAACCCAGTGGCCAAGGTTTCCAC
>CAZFWL010000445.1:0-3792 GCA_964522775.1 uncultured Halomicronema sp. | reverse complement strand
ATAAGCGATCGCGCCCCACCCCGTTAGGCTGATGCCAACCCACGGCTGCTGCTCACCCACAAATGAGAGCGCGGCTAGTGGCAAGCCTCCCAGCACCATATGCCAACCCGTCGCCACCACTGGATCGGCTTCTTGCGAAACGTAGCGGATCAGAATCGTGCCCACAGCCATCGACAAGGCTGCCATCAGCATGAGCCATTCGCCTTGGTCAAACAGTAACCGCACCAGCACTAGGCCATCTTCAGGGAGCTCTGAGAGGGCAAAATTCCCGTGAAATAAACTAATCACCCATTCGTCGGGGAGCCCTAATAAACTGATCCCAGCCAGTCCGATTGTCAGCCCTAACCAGCCCAGAGGCCCCACCTGCTCTTGAAACAACCATCGCGCCATCAGGGCAACCGCTAAGGGCTGTGAATCAATCATCACTGAGCCTAACCCCGCGCCAGTCCGTACCAGCCCTTGCGCTAAAAAGCCTTGGAATAGGGCCCCATCGACCAATCCGAACAAACTAATCCAACACCATCCACGCCAACTGACTTGAAAGCTCCGACCCATCAGCAATGCAGCGATGAGAACCAGTACACCTGCAGGCAGCAGTCGCATTGTCGCTAAGAAGAAAGGAGCCGTATCAGGAATTACCCCTTTCATCGCCACCATCGCCGTACCCCATAGAAAGAAGGGTGAGATGATGATCGGTAGCCTCAGGAAAGGCTTATTCAGAGACAGAGGTAAGGCCATGAGTGGGGTCAGCGATCGCCAAATATTACTTAAGCATTACTTCAATATAAAGAAACTTGAAGTCGCTAGCTAGGCGTCCCTAACGTCAAGCTCTGTCCAGACATTTCCGGCAGGCGAGTACAATGGGCGATAAACGTTTTCGATCAAGCCAGTCATCTGTTGTCAGCAATGGCTCTGTTTTGGCGAATACTGCAAACTCACCCCATTCATTCAGTCTGCTCCATCTATGATTTGGCCATTTAAATCTCGTGCTCAACAGTCGATCGCCCGTATTGAAGTCAGTGGTGCGATCGCTGGCGCTACCCGCAAAAATGTTTTAGAAGCCTTGGAGCAAGTGATCGAAAAGAAATTTCCGGCGGTCTTACTCCGTATTGACAGTCCTGGGGGAACGGTCGGCGACTCTCAAGAAATTTACAATGCTTTGTTGCGGTTGCAAGAAAAAGATATTCCTGTCGTAGCGAGCTTTGGCAATATCTCGGCCTCTGGCGGCGTCTACATCGGCATGGGTGCCAAGCATATTGTCTCTAATCCTGGCACCATTACTGGCAGCATTGGCGTAATTCTTCGCGGCAATAATTTAGAGCGACTGCTAGACCGCGTCGGTGTCTCTTTCAAGGTCATTAAATCTGGGCCGTACAAAGATATTCTGTCTTTTGATCGTGAGCTGACTGATGCTGAGCAGTCGATTTTGCAAGAGTTGATTGATGTCAGCTACGGTCAATTTGTCCAAACTGTAGCCCAGGCTCGTGGCCTGTCAGAAGAGGTCGTGCGCGGGTTTGCTGATGGTCGTATTTTTACCGGTGAACAAGCTCTAGAACTGGGCGTCGTTGACCGTCTTGGCACTGAAGAAGATGCCCGCCGCTGGGCCGCTGAACTTGCGGATTTAGACCCCGATAAAGCGCCAGTTAAGAAGCTGGAAGCCAAAAAGACGGGCTTGCAGAAGTTTTTCCCGGGCCGCAGTCAGTCAATGTTGGCACAAATTTTTCCAGAAGCCTCGACTAACTTGCAAACGGTCACCAATTGGCTCGAGTTTGAAATTTCAACCTCTGGTCTACCCCTGTGGCTTTATCGTCCTTAGTCCTAGCGTGGCGATAAAAAAGCTTGCGGGTGGCAAGTTCATTGAACTGTAATCAGTTATGTCATCTAGGCGGCGATGCCATCTAGATCGCTCTGTTGCGAAGCTACGCTACCGAAGCCAGGCCCTGGAATTGGGTGGGTTTCCTAGAGTGCAGCCAATACAGTTTGCAGCGGTAGAGACTGCTAGGATTGTTTTTATTCAATCCTTTTTTGATATTTCAAAGAGAAGAGATCACTATATATTCTGGTAAGGCATGTTGGATGAAATAAACGTGGGTTGGCGAATGCAAGCGATCCGTGGGGCCATAACTGTGCCTCAAAACACGGCGGAAGCGATCGCCGATGCTACCCATGAACTTTTAGATGCAATCGAATCGCAAAATCGCCTCAGCCCTGAATCGTTGATTAGCGTGACGTTTTCCGTCACTCAGGACTTAGATGCGTTGTTTCCGGCGGCAGCGGCTCGCAAGCGATCCGGTTGGGATGCGGTGCCCTTGCTGGATGTGCAGCACATGCATGTTGTGGGAAGCCTGCCCCGCTGCATTCGAGTATTGATACATATGCAGGTGCCAGTGCTGCATGAGCAAGTAACTCATATTTATTTGCGAGAAGCCAGGAAATTACGGCCTGATCTCGATAATCGAGCAGTCTCTGTGCCGTCACGCCGGGATTAAGTTGTGAGCTTCACACGAAAAGTTGGAGAGTTTTGCGCTCTGATGAATGCCCTTCATCTGACCGGCAGCTAGTAATTTGATCGGACGTCACCCCATATTCACCTTTCCGAAGGCGCTTCTCATCAATAGCCGACGATCATCAAAAGTAACGGGATGATTAGTTCATTTGAGGGCTTTTAGCGTTTGCTCCCGTAACCAGGAAAAAATCTTCAGAACTCAGTCTGTCCCTGTGTGTTGAACAAGTTGATCAGAAATTATCTGGTGGGAAATCAGCCTAACGGCTAGGTTTTATCTGGCTAGCGTAGATATTTGTGGTGACTGTCCATGTTGGACAAACCGGATGGGCCACGAACAAGTTTTAGACCCTAAGGCCAATATTTTCGGGTATAATCGTAACTCTTGCGAGAGATCAGTCTCCCGCTAACCTCGTCTGCTTAGATGTGAGACAACTTTATGGGTTTCAACCCATTGTGCTCGGTCCCTTGCGAACTGAGGAGAACACTCATCACGGAGAAAACGGTAGGTAAACATTAGCATGGTCAATCAGGTAGAGCAGGAAAAGGGTACGGATATTGGGTTTACCCACGACGATTTTGCAGCACTGTTAGATAAGTACGATTATCACTTTAGCCCCGGTGATACTGTTGCTGGCACGGTTTTCAGCTTAGAGCCCCGAGGCGCACTCATTGATATCGGTGCTAAGACTGCCGCCTATATTCCCATCCAGGAAATGTCCATCAACCGTGTGGAAAGCCCGGACGAGGTTCTGCAATCCGATGAAACTCGCGAGTTCTTTATTCTCACAGACGAGAACGAAGACGGTCAGCTAACGCTGTCGATTCGCCGTATTGAGTATATGCGGGCTTGGGAGCGAGTGCGTCAGCTGCAGCAAGAAGACGCAACAGTTCGCTCAGAAGTGTTTGCAACCAACCGTGGTGGTGCGCTAGTACGCATCGAAGGGCTGCGAGGCTTTATTCCGGGTTCTCACATCAGCACTCGCAAGCCGAAGGAAGATTTGGTGGCTGAAGAGCTGCCTTTGAAATTCTTGGAAGTCGACGAAGAGCGCAATCGCCTCGTCCTCAGTCATCGTCGCGCCCTGGTTGAGCGCAAGATGAACGGCTTGGAAGTCGGTGAAGTCGTTCTTGGTACTGTTCGCGGTCTGAAGCCTTACGGTGCCTTTATCGACATCGGTGGCGTCAGCGGTCTGCTCCACATCTCCGAAATTTCTCACGACCACATTGATACGCCCCACAGCGTCTTCAATGTCAATGACGAAGTGAAAGTGATGATCATTGACCTAGAT
>CAZFWL010000444.1:0-3801 GCA_964522775.1 uncultured Halomicronema sp. | reverse complement strand
ATCAGCTGGGATCCCTTCGAGGGCAGCTAAAACTTCTGGCGGTAGCCCTGCTAAGGCTGCGTCTGCGTCGGTCAACTGCTCGGGTAGTTCTACTATTGAGGGATCACTTGGATCCGTCTTTGGAGACGCTGCTGGAGCCGCAGACGGACGGGGCATTAGGAGGGTTTCATCATCATCATCATCACCTGACTCTGCATCTATCAGGTCCGCGAAACTATCGGCGCTTTCTTCGTAATCGGGAATATCAGACTGCCCTGCCAGAATGGCTTCAACCTCAGGGGGCACAGTGACCGGATTCGACAAGGGGGCATTGGGATCAGCCTCTTCAGGTTCAGTAGGTAAGGCTTCAACCGCGTTCAATATGTCATCAGGGATAGCGGTTTCAGTTGTGTCAGGTAAAGGATCTGGTGTATTGGCGTCGTCGGTCATTGCCGGTGATTGGATGACGGTATCGGT
Source organism: uncultured Halomicronema sp. (assembly GCA_964522775.1). Classification (GTDB taxonomy): domain Bacteria; phylum Cyanobacteriota; class Cyanobacteriia; order Phormidesmidales; family Phormidesmidaceae; genus Halomicronema. Next base: position 3,345 of record CAZFWL010000444.1, on the reverse strand, counting down.
ACTGGGTTGCCCAGCTCCCGGCAGGTCATCGATCGCGGCTAGCAAGTCAGACGGTAATTCCTCATCAAAAGCGGGAGGTTCTGCTGTCTCTGCAGGGGTGAGGCCGATGGGGCCAACGGGGACATCGCTGGGTATATCGTCAATGGTGAAATCACTCTCGGGCGAGGTCGCGGTTGGCGGCTCATGAGCGGTCGTGACCACAAAACCTGTCGTCGGCTGACCAACTGCCGGGGTGCCCAGGTCGATAGGAATGTCATCATTCAGGCCTCCTAGCGATTCGACCCGCTGAAAACATTGGCGCGCTTCAGCATTGCGTCCCATTTGCTGGAGAGCCTTACCTTTGCCTTGCCAAGCAGCCGCCAAGTTAGGGTTCAACTCGATCGCTTTGTCAAAGCAGAATAGTGCCTCGTCTAGTTGTCCCATCGGGATAAAGACATTGCCCTTGCCAATCCAAGCGGCGGCATCGTTGGGATCCATCTCTAAGGCGCGATTGAGACTTTTTAAGGCCTCATCTGATCGGCCAAGGTTTGCTAGGGTTGCTCCGCGACGGGCAAGGCCGCGGGCAATGACTGCGCCAGCCCCTACTAAGGTCGTTCCAGCGGCCGCCGCTTTGAGCCGTTCCATATCGGCTAACTCGATCGCCTTATTAAAGCGGTCAAGTGCTAGCTGATAACGCCCTGCATTGCCAAAACTGACGCCTTCTTGCAAGGTTTGCTTGGCTTGGGCGAGGGAGCTGTCAATCGGTTCTTCGGTAAGGTCGGAGGCAAACCCGCTCAGGGGCACGGCTGCCGCTGCCGGGGCGGGTGTCTCATCAGTGTCAGCAAAACTGTCGGCGGACAAGTCATCTGTGGCAAAATCGTCTGCCGAGTAGCTATCAACCGCATCACTGCCAGTGACGGCTGCCCCGGTTGCCACCTCGGCGGATTCAGAGGAGTCGATTGGCGAGGGCTCTAGGATGCCATCCTCTTCATCGCTGATATCGTCGTCGGTTTCTTGCTGGACGCTGCGTAACAACCCGAGCAGTAAGATCGCCAACAGGGCCAGGGGAATAATCCAGAGTACTTGAGGCGGGAGGCCTTGCAGTTGCTCCCAGAAGTTTTGGAGCTGCGGCGGCAGATTACTGGCGATTCCACTCTCCCCTTCCGACTCACCATCTGCATCTGAGTCTGAGATGATTTCCCCAGTGCTGTCGCGTAACTGGGGAGACCCGCCCGAGCTCACCACGAGTTGCTGGCCGTCAGGGGTGAGTGCCAGGGCCTCAACCGGGGCACCGACATCGGTCAAGGGTTCGCCGACGGGGACGCCATCACCCGAAAGATATTGCAGTGCACCAGTTTCATCGCCAACTACCACGCTGTTGCCATCGGCATTGGCCGCGATCGCGGTGACGGGACCCGAAACAGTCAACGGCTCACCCAGATTTGTCCCATCAGCGGCCCACTGTTTGACGGTGCCATCGGCCCCACCGGAGAAAAAGCGGCCATCGGGTAACACGGCGAGGGCTTGCACTCCCCCTTGATGTCCCGTCAGTGGTTCGCCCAGAGCTGTACCATCAGCCGCGTTCCAAAGGCGAATGGTGCCGTCATCCCCGGCCGTGATCAAGGTGCTCCCATCAGGGCTCAGGGCCGTATCGCGCACTGCCCCCGCATGGCCAGTTACCGGTTCGCCCACCGGATTACCGGCGGCATCCCAGCGCTGCCAAGTGCCATTTTGGGTGGCACTAAGCACGCCGCCGTCGGGCTGCATCGCGAAACTGGTGACGACTTCGTTGCCCGCGTTGATGGGGTCGCCTACTGGGTTACCCTCAGCGTCCCACCAGCGCAAGGTCGTATCGGCCCCGCCGCTAATGAACCGTTGCCCGTCGGCGGTGAAAGCGATCGCGGTGACGGGGCCAGCATGGGCCGATATCGGCTCGCCTGTGGCGTTACCATCCGCCTGCCACAGGGTCAGGTTACCCTCGCGATCTCCGGTCACAAAGCCTTGCCCATCGGGACGCATGGCCGATACTTGGTCAGCCAGATCCGCCACAGCCACATCAGCGGCTTCTGCGGCCTTGGCCTCAGCGACTGCGGCTTGGCCTTCGGTATTGGTGGCCAACGCTAAAAAAGCTGAGGCTGAGGGCGAGAGGGGCTGATCATTCAAATAAACATAGTTACGCGGCTGTGAGTAGGGATATTGACCACTGTCGGGGGTGGTGCCATACATCGGTAGCACTCGCACGTTTTCTTGGTCGAGCACCTGACTCGCGATCGCGTAGCTGATGCCGTTATCACCCAATTCCGCAACGACTTCAGCGGTGCTGTCATTCGCGACCTGTGTCACCTTTTCTCCAGCTGTCATGTCACCACCGAAAACTTCGTATTCGCTAAGAGCGGCTCGAGTGTCGCTAGTTTCGGGTCGGTCGATGAAGCGGATGGGGAGGTCCGGGCCACCTAACTGATTCCAGTTGGTGACGGTGCCCCAAAAGATGTTGACAAAGTCGGAAGCCTCTAGCTCGCCTGAGAAAGGATTATCGGTGCCGACGATGACGGCAATTTTTTCGCGGCTGACGGAAACCGGCACGAACCCTTGAGATTGTTGTTCTGCCGTTAATGGTCGGCCGATCGCGATGAGTTCAACCTCACCAGATTGGAGATTTTTCAGCGCGACATCGGCGGGTTGCTCGACTACGGTGACAGTAGCGTTGGGATACTTAGCTTCGAAGGCTTCTACCAGCGATTTGGTAATGGTTGCCATACTGGCCGTACCCTCGATGGTCAAGCTAGCGTCAGCCGGTAAGCCATCGGCCGGGGCCTGAAACTTGGCTTCAGGGTCGGGGGCCGTTTCAGCGGTGGCTGGAGTCGGAGCCGCCTCGGCATCAGGATTGTCAATGGCATCGGGATTATCCACCCCTTGAGCCAGTTTTGCGGCCTGTGTATCCGTCAGGGCGGGCATCACCACCCCTGCCGCCACCAACAAAACTACGAATAAAGAGCGATTTTGCACCTTTACCATTCTCAAACTCCTCACCGATTAGCCACCGATTCAGTTCAGGGGTGCTTTGGCATGGCATCCCACACTAGATTTTGATAAGGATACTAAGGATATGAGATTTCGAGTGCCCAACGTTGCAATCTGTCGTAGTGCATGGCCAGGATTGGTGACGCTCTACAATGGGCGAGGCGCAGTGCCGGAACCCCATCCTTTCCCCTAACCATGAGGCTGATGCTGGCAAACAAGACCCCCCATGACATTCTGAAGGTCTGGTCAGGACTGACCTGTGGACTAAGTTTGGCGGTGGCAGCGATCGCTGTGCCTTTGCCTGCCAACGCCTCGACCGAACCCTTTTTACGCCCGCTGACGGTG
>CAZFWL010000443.1:0-3803 GCA_964522775.1 uncultured Halomicronema sp. | reverse complement strand
CATGACATCCGAGATTGCTGAATACCAAACATCCGCCATCTTGTTATAACCTCGCTCATTGGGATGTACACCATCCGCCAGATCGGCGACTTCTAGAACGTTGTACATATCGACATAGGTCATCCGGCTACCTTGGTCAGCCCGCTCATTGACGATCGCCTGCACGTCTTGATTAAAGCGCCATGCTCGCTCATTCGCGATCGGCTCTTGCAAGGTGGGGACGGACGCGACAATCACTTCCGTATTGGGTGCGATCGCGGTAATTTGCCCCACAAGTGCATTCAAGCGAGCGGCAGCTCCGGAAAAATCATGGGCTTCGGGAAATAACACATCATTGGTGCCAACCATTAATAAAACGATGTGGGGACGGTTGGTATAAAGCCAGTCGCGCACGCCCTCTCGCATGAACTGGATAGCCTTGCCAGGATGTCCCTCGTGATTGCCATCGATAGTCACGGGACCGTTAACTTGGGAGCCGACTAAATCAACAGGGGCATTATCCGTTACAAAATGCTCCCACAGCCGAATGCGATACCCGCCCGGGACTGTCGCGCCGTGGGTAATCGAATCTCCCAGTGGCATGATGCGTAGCGTCGTGGCTTCACAGGCAGATTCTTGCTGCAAGCGCCCTAGTTGTACAGTCTGAGGTGAAGTGCTGAGAGCCCAGCCAGCTAACGGTACCGCTGCTTTGGCGAAGCAAGTCAGCCCCAAAAGCGTAAAGAGTAGTTTGATTAGATAATTATTCACAACTGCTGAGAAGCCGTAATCGACACAACGCTAAACATCAAAATTATATAGTTCAATTGAACTATTCTTGATTCTGTAAGCAACTTTCTGACATCCCGATTCCATAGGGTGGGTGACCGGACAGATCGTATAAAGGTTCCACCAGGTTGCCCATATGCTCCTTGTCATGAGCGATGAAACAAGTGTCAGAACTCTGGCGAGGCCTGGATACAATCGCCATTTCAGAGGCCCATATCATTGAGCCACTGTAGTCACTCTCTACGGTTGCGTCGGCTTTGCCAAGTGGTCGCCACACGATACGGGTGTCGCCATTGTTTTCATGCTGGAATTCCACTATTCATTTGGGCATGATAGAACTCGTTGGGGTGCTACCGATGACAGAGACGCATTGTCTTTGTCGCTACCAGAACCGCTGCTGATGGGTCTGCAACTGCCCAGGTTCAGGCTGAATGAATAAAGCAACGCTGTGGTTGAAGATTATCGGAGTACACCTATGGGCAAAATCTCATTCCCCGTTCATGCTGAAGCAGAGCAGCTAACTGAACTACTGCGCCAACGTCGATCGCAACCAGCCCGGCAAGCAGAACTTGATACTAAGATTCGCGATCGCTTTTTAACCACCTGCGCCATTGTGGTGGTAGATATGGCTGATTTTTCGCGTCTGACCCACGCCCAAGGCATCATTGCGACCTTGCAGCAAATTCAAGCGATGTGCGATCTGTCGGTGCCGGTGATTCAAAATCGCGGTGGGCGGCTGCTCAAGGCCGAGGCCGATAACCTGTACATCAGCTTTGAGAATCCTGACAGCGCTTTGCAAACTATGCAGGAATTGATGGCCCTTCTCAAAGTGGCGGATATTTATATCAGCGTAGGTATCGGTTACGGGGAAGTCTTGCGCATCGGCGATCGCGATCTCTATGGTCACGAAATGAATTTGGCCTCAAAACTGGGCGAAGACCTGGCGGCTGATAATGAGATTCTATTGACGGCGGCAGCTTATCAAGCCTTGTCAGCGGGGCAATCGCAGTTTACGAGCGTCACCCAAATGATCTCAGATATCACCTTTACCTACTATGAGCTGCACTCCGGGGCAGAAAAATAGAGCACCCTGCGTCAGGAAGGAGCTCTTTTGTTCGCCAATCTCCCATCATCGGGATTCAGCTTGAATGCCCGGACTCATTGCTGAGCAGTTAACGCCTTCTGGCTAAGGTGACTAAGCTCTCGCAGCTTTACGAGAGGCCGTTTTTTCCTTCTGCTTTTCTTTTTGCTTACGACGCTTAGCCGACTGTTTGGCAGCGCGTTCTGCTTCAGCTGCTTTGCGCCGGGCCTCTTCTTTTTCGGCCTCAAGCTTTTCTAGATAGTAGTGATAGTCACCCCGATAGAGGCGCAGCTCACCATCGCGGATTTCGACAATTTTGTTAGCGACCTGCGAAATGAAGTAGCGATCGTGGGAGACGATGAGCACTGTGCCTTCGTACTGACGCAGGGCGACTTCCAGGGTTTCCTTCGCGGGAATGTCGAGGTGATTAGTAGGCTCGTCAAGAATCAAGAGGTTCGCCGGTTGCACCAGCATTGCCGCCATCGCTAACCGAGCTTTTTCGCCACCACTCAGAGCACCGACTTTTTTGAACACCATGTCTCCACTGAAGAGGAATTGGCCCAGCCAGGTTCTGACTTGCTCCATTTTCCAGTCGGGCACGATCGCTTGCACCGTATCGAACACGGTTTTGTCGAGGTCAAGGGCTTCGGCTTGGTTTTGCTCAAAGTATTTGGGAATCACGTTGTGCCTTCCCAGGCTGACCGTTCCTTCCGTGGGTTCTTCACGACCGAGAATCAGCCGCAACAACGTTGATTTGCCAGCACCATTGGGGCCGAGAAACGCGATGCGATCGCCTCGCTCAATTTCTAACTGGGCGCCTAGAAATAAGATTTTGTCGTCGTAGCAGTGGGTCAGATCAGCGATGCGAACGACTTCTTCGCCACTACGAATCGCTGGAGGAAACTGAAACTTGAGCGTCCGCACATCCGACTCGGGTGCTTCAATCAGTTCAACCTTGTTGAGTTGTTTTTCGCGGCTCTTGGCTTGGGTGCTGCGGGTAGCACTGGCCCGGAAGCGGTCAATGTAGGCTTGCTGTTGAGCAATATCCTTTTGCTGCCGTTCGTAAGCACTTTGTTGCGATAGGCGATTCTCGGCTTTTTGTTCCAAATACTTGGTGTAATTGCCGAGGTAAGTGCTGGAGACGCCGCGCTCTGTCTCGACAATTTGAGTACAGAGTCGATCCAGAAACTCGCGATCGTGGGACACGATCACCATTGGCGTGTTCACGCCTTTGAGATAATTTTCCAGCCATTCAATGGTTTCTAAATCCAGGTGGTTAGTGGGCTCATCCAGCAGCAGCACGTCGGGATCTTGCAGTAGCACTTTGCCCAGTCCCATGCGCATTTTCCAGCCGCCACTAAATTCGCTGACCAAGCGATCGCCATCTTCTGGATTGAAGCCCATTTCCGGCAAGATTTTTTCAATGCGAGCATCCAGACCATAACCATCCAGCGCTTCAAATTGACGCTGTTGGCGATCAAGCTCATGGATCAGTTTTTCTAACCTGTCGGGATCAGCGTCTTCCATTTCATGGGGGATATCCATCAAGCGGCGGTGGATGGTGTTGGCTTCGTGAAACACCGTCCAAAATTCATCCCGGACAATGCGTCCTTCCTCCACTTCGAACTCTTGATTTAGGTAGCCAATCCTTAAGCTGGCGGGCCGAATAATGTTGCCTGTGGTCGGTTCCACGTCACCGCGAATGATCTTGAGCTGGGTGGATTTGCCCGCGCCGTTTACCCCCACCAAGCCAATGCGATCGCCGGGCTTCACTTCCCAGTTCACGTCTTTGAGCACCTCACCCGTCGGGTAAATTTTCGAAATATTTTCTAGGCGCAACATAGTGAAGAGTCCGATTAGGCAAATAGGGTGACCAGCAGCAGCGTCAGGATTCCCATTCAGCGCAGACGCCGCTCGCTCTGCGGTGATAGTAGCTAGAAGCTACTGCCAGCACCTT
>CAZFWL010000442.1:0-3814 GCA_964522775.1 uncultured Halomicronema sp. | reverse complement strand
GCCCGCCTTCCTAGCCGATTGGCCTCACTTTCTTAACTCGCGCGATCGCATCTCGTCGTCAAGGAACACTCAATGTTCGTCAACTTCTTCATCAAACGCCCGGTATTTGCTACGGTTTGCGCGATGATCTTGCTGCTGGTGGGCGCGATCAGCATTCCGACTCTGCCCATCGCCCAGTTTCCTGATATTGCGCCCACCCAGATTAGCGTTCGGGCCAACTACATCGGTGCGGATGCCGAAACCGTTGAAAAGACCGTAACTAACCTGATTGAGCGGGAAATTAACGGGGTCGAAGGGCTGCGCTACATGACCTCCAGCAGCAGCAACGATGGCACCAGCGCCATCACGGCGACCTTTGATTCGAGTCGCGACAAAGATATCGCTGCGGTGGATGTGCAAAACCGGGTTTCCTTGGCTGAGCCTCAGCTGCCCGAACCGGTGTTGCAGACCGGCGTTACCGTCAGCAAGGAAAGCAGCAATATTCTGCTGGCAATGAGTGTCTACACCCCAGACGATACCTACGACGATATTTTTCTCAGCAACTATGCCGATCTCTACATCGTGGATGCGCTGCGTCGGGTAGAAGGCGTTGGCAACGTCGTGATTTTTGGAGAACGGACTTATGCCGTCCGTCTCTGGCTAAATCCACAAAAGCTGGCGAGTCGCAATCTCACTCCCCAGGATGTCATTGATGCCCTGCGAGAGCAAAACATCTCTGTCGGGGCGGGACAACTCGGTCAACCGCCCACCGATGATGCCCAACAGTTTCAAATTGACCTGAGAGCGCTGAGTCGGTTTCAAGACATTAGCGAGTTTGAAGAGCTCGTCATCAAAACCGGTGACAACTCAGAGCTGGTCAAGTTTAGTGATGTGGGACGAGTCGAACTAGGGGCCGAAAGCTACGGCACCTTTCTGCGGTTTCGGGCCCAAGAGGCCATCGGCTTGGGAATTTACCAACTGCCTGGCAGTAACGCCCTGGAGGTCGCGCAAGGGGTCAAAGATGAAATGGCTCGCTTGGCCGAGCAGTTTCCGCCAGGGATGGAATACGGTATCGGTTTCGATACGACGGACTACGTGCAGCAGTCGTTGACTGAGGTGGTTTGGACCCTGGTGCAGGCAGTACTGTTAGTTGTCCTCGTGATTTTTGTCTTTTTACAAGACTGGCGCACCACGATCATTCCCGCCGTGACGATTCCGGTGGCGCTGATCGGTACCTTCGCCATTGTGAAAATCTTTGGTTTCTCCATCAACAGCTTGACGCTGTTTGGGTTGACGTTGGCGACCGGCATGGTGGTAGACGATGCGATCGTGGTGGTCGAGGATATTGCCCGCAAGATTCAGGACTTGGGGATGCCGCCGACCCGAGCTGCGATCGAGGCGATGCGCGAACTGACTGGAGCGGTCATCGCTACCTCCTTAGTGCTCATGGCGGTGTTTATTCCAGTGGCCTTTTTCCCGGGAACGACGGGGGCGCTATATCGCCAATTCGCGTTGACGATCGCCTTTGCGATCGCCCTTTCCACGTTTAACGCTCTGACGCTGACGCCGACGCTAGCAGGACTCCTGCTGCGCCAAAAGCCACCGATGGGCGGCTGGCTTGGCGCTTTTTTCAACCGCTTTAATCGATTTTTAGACTGGCTACGTCATACCTATCGAGGCACACTAGAGTTGCTCAACTCAGTAAAACCACTGGTTCTAGCGGCTTTTGTCGCGTTACTCGTCATCACAGGCTGGCTCTATCGATCTGTGCCCTCTGCCTTTTTGCCCGATGAAGATCAGGGTTATTTCATCACGATTGTGCAGGGACCAGAAGGGGTATCCCTGAGCTATACCAGCGACGTGATGAGTCGGATCGAAGAAGAAATTCTGCAACTGCCCGGTGTGCGGGCCACCTTTGCCGTGGGGGGCTTTAGCTTTTCCGGCAGTACCTCCAACACTGGGGTCGTATTTACGACTTTGGAACCTTGGTCAGAACGTGGCCCCGGCGAATCGGCTCAAGCGTTGATCGGTCAACTATTTGGCACGTTTTCCCAGATTACGGAAGCGCGAGTCTTTCCTGTGAATCCCCCAGCAATTCAGGGATTGGGGCAGTTCGGTGGATTTCAATATCAGCTGCAAGATCGGCGTGGCAATTTAAGCATCGATGCCCTAGTGGCAAAAATGGGCGAGATGTTGGGCGCCGCCAACCAGGATCCCAACTTGCAAAATGTCTTCAGCACTTACTCTGCGGCGACGCCCCAAATTCTGGTGGATGTGAATCGCGATCGCGCCAAGGCACTGGGTGTCGATGTGGACGATGTGTTCAGCACGTTGCAGGCCTACATCGGCTCCCGCTACGTCAATGACTTCACCCAGGGACAGCGGACTTACCGAGTTTATGTACAGGCTGACCAGCAATACCGTTCCAACCCCGACGATATCGACAAGTTGTACGTACGCTCTGAGGGGGGCGACATGATTCCCCTGGGCAACTTGGTGACCTTGACCTCCGCCACCGGGGCGCAAACCATTAACCACTACAACCTGTATCGCGCGATCGAGATTTCGGGGAGTCCCGCACCAGGGGTGAGTTCAGGCGTTGCCCTCAACACGATGGGCGAGCTATCGGCTCAGGTGTTGCCGCCGAGCATGGGCTACGAATGGTCAGGCACCTCCTTGGAGGAAATTGAATCGGGTAATCAGGCGCCCATCATTTTTGGTCTGGGTCTGGTGTTTGTCTTTCTCGTCCTCGCGGCCCAGTACGAAAGCTTTATCGACCCGGTGGTGATTCTCTTTGCCGTGCCGTTGGCGGTCTTAGGAGCGCTGCTGGCGCAAAGTCTCCGGGGGTTGCCCAATGACGTGTACTGCCAAATCGGTCTGGTGATGTTGATTGGCCTCGCCAGCAAAAACTCCATTCTGATTGTGGAATTTGCGAACCAACTACGCGACGAAGGGCTCCCCATCGTCAAATCAGCCTTTGAAGCTGCCGAACAGCGGATGCGGCCGATTTTGATGACGGCGATTTCGACCCTCAGCAGTATTTTTCCTCTAGTGATTGCGACTGGCGCTGGTGCTGGGAGCCGTCAATCGCTGGGCACAGCCGTGTTTGGGGGCATGTTTGTCGCGACTTTCCTGAGCCTGTTTGTGGTGCCAATTTTGTACGTTGTGGTGAAGCAGCTCAGCGATCGCTTCTTCGGTGGCCCACCCAACCCTGGGTATCGGCCCAAGCATGACGATGAGCAACAACTAGCCTTGCCGACTCAGCCCCGATAGCCTGGCCATCATCTCTACGGCTTTGTTTCTAAGCGACGGATGCCTAACTGACACAGCCTTCACCGGCATTTGATTCGGGCTACCTTTTCCTAGTACGATGCAGTGATGCGAAATGCTGTAGAGAACGTGAGTTGGACGACCTGTGCGTAAGATTGTCATAGCCGGAAACTGGAAAATGCACAAAACTCAGGGAGACGCGCTGGCGTTTCTCAAAGAGTTTTTGAACTACTTGACAGAGACCCCGGACGATCGCGAAGCCGTACTCTGTGTCCCGTTTACGGCGCTAGGTACCCTCTCCAAAAACCTACACGGTAGCCGGGTCCAAGTCGGGGCTCAAAACATTCACTGGGCTGATGAAGGCGCATTCACTGGCGAAATCTCTGGCGAAATGCTGAGTGAAATTGGCGTCCGCTACGTTGTGGTGGGCCATAGTGAACGGCGACAGTATTTCGGCGAGACGGACGAAACCGTGAATCAGCGCTTGCTTGCTGCCCAGCGTCATGGGTTGACCCCGATTTTATGCGTGGGCGAAACGAAGCAGCAGCGCGATGCGGGCGAAACT
>CAZFWL010000441.1:0-3821 GCA_964522775.1 uncultured Halomicronema sp. | reverse complement strand
GATTGCAATGCGGAAGGTCGGCAGCACAAACCCTTCCAGTTCCGCCAGGCCGGAATATTTCAGGGCTATGGGGGTGTGGCCGGTCTGCAACTTATCAATGGCGGGATAGTCGCGGGGGTTGGGGATGAACTGGGCGGGACAGTCGTGCTCTTGCAGCAGCGCCACGGAGCGGGAGGGCTGGGCGGAGATCAGCCAAATGGCAAAGTTGCGATCGCGCTCTTCACGAATGGTGCCTGCCAGCTTGCCGAACTGGTGGGGAATGGCCGGGACGGGACGGCTGGAGAGATTCAGGTCATCGCGGGTGGCTTCGTCGAGTTCCGACAGGTGGATGGTGGGGAAGAGGGCAAGTTCTTCGAGGGCATCAGTGAAGGGACGGTGGATGGCTGGGATCGGGGGCAGGGGGGCAGGGGGGCTGGCGGGTTGCTCCGCATCTCCTGCGCTCCCCTGCTGATTAACGTCGTGCCAATGCTCATCAATATGTTCCACCCAGCGATCGCTGTGGGCCTGACACTGATCTGGTTCATCCAGGGCGATGACGGTGTTTTCGGGCAGGTAGTCCAGCAGGGAGGCGGGATTCTCAAAGGCGAGGCCAAGCCAGCGGCGGACGCCTTCGGGGGGGATGCCATCGGCAAGTCCTTCCAGGGCTTCTTCGGAGAAGATCTGTTCAACGAGCTCCTTTTCTTTGAGCACATCCAGAATTAGCGGCACGTAATCGGTGGGGGTGAGGACGAGGCGATTGATGGCGTCGAGCGATCGCTGGTTGGCGGGGTCAAACTCGCGAATCCGTTCCAACTCATCGCCAAATAGTTCCAGACGAATCGGTAACTCGGAGGATACGGGAAACACATCAATGATGTCGCCACGCTGCGCCCATTGGCCTTCGGTTTCCACCAAGGGCACTTTCTCATAGCCCAGCCGTGCTAGTCGCCGCGCCAATTCTTTGAGATTGATGTCTAGCCCTTTGGTTAGGGTGAGGCAGTAATCTTTGAGCACGTCCACCGGCGGTAGGTGTGGCTGCAGGGCACGTTCCGTGGCGATGACGACGGTCTTTTCCAGGTTGGCTTCGCTGGTGAGGTCGGCGAGGGCTTGCAGTTGCCCCCAGGTCATTTCCGATTCCTGATCAAAGGGATCGTAGGGGGAAGCTTCGGAGGTGGGGTAAAAGTGGACGGTGCGCCAGCCCATGGCTTCCACCTGAATCGCCCAGCGGCTAGCTTCTTCCAGAGTGGCGGTGACGACCAGCAGCGGCGCGGTGGATTCCTGCGCCAAGGCCGATGCAATTAACCCTTTGGGCAGTCGGGGAGCGCCGCTGAGTTTGACGGGCTCGTTGTTTTGCAGCTTGGTTAAAAGTTCAGCGGTGAGGGGCGATCGCCCCAATGCCCGTACGACCGAAGAAAATGCCATGTCCGTTTCACCACCCAATCAAAAATGCCCCCCAATGTCCAAACACCAGGGGTTGAAGCCAATTTTCAGTTGCCTGCGATCGCTGCTCGTTCTACTCGCCTTCGGAATCTCTAAGCAACGAATCGGCTTTCATTCTAAAAGGGTTTTCAGTCGGATTGCTAGACCTTGGGAGAGCAATCTAGCTTTTGCAACGCCTCAAAGCATTGCATCGATTCTGGGATGCCCGCCATCAATAGCTGGGAAAACTCCCAATAGACTTTGGAAATTTAGCTTGGCCGACTGGCTATGTTGCTGCGGTTAGCTTGTTCGCCTAGGGATAAATCATGGTCGATAGATAGATTTACGGTTTTGACGGAATCTGTGATTTCAGTTCTTCAATCAGGGGCGGTATCTCAAACTGCAATACATTCCAAACGATGCTGAGATTGATATCGTCATATTCGTGCACTAGGCGATTTCGTATGCCATTGATTTCTTGCCAAGGGATATTTGGCAAGGCCTGACGGGTGTTTGCGGAAACGCGTCTAGCTGCCTCCGCGATGACCAACAGCCGACGAATGACAGCATCTTGAAGCTGTACATCAGCAATAAACTCATCCTTCGAGCGTTGGGCCGTGTAGCTTAGGGCCAGCTCTGCAGATTGCAGCATGTCAAGCAGAAACTGCAGGTCCCGTTGCATAAATAACCTGAGCTGAAGAAAGAATTGCGTGACGCCGTAAATAGTTACGGCTAGCTTCAATTCCCTGGCGAGTAATCAGGTCAACATCTCGACCAAAAAGAGTTTGCAGTTCTGCTTCCATTTCGTCCAAGGTTTGGAAAGTGGGATGCGCATCGGGATGAAATTGAACCATCACATCGATATCACTGTCGGGCCGAAAGTCATCGCGAAGGACAGAACCAAATAAAGCGAATTCCGTCACCTGCCACTGACGGCAAAACTCAGCAATTCTTTCCGTGGGTACCCGTGTCTCGATATTTGTCATTTCAGAATTATCCCTGAGACGTTTCGCTCATCTTTCCCAACTAATAACCTGTCTACAAAACACTATAGTGCCTGTTGTGGATGCACTGGATTCCACTTGTGGCGTACGTGAGATCGCCTCAATGCCTTCGCGACCAAGGAGTTCGCGATCTCTGCCTCACTTCAAACATTTACTTGGTTGCTGATTGATCAAGCAGAGCACTAACGATGATTTCTGCAATTTTGATTTCATTAATCTTGGCCTTATCGCCTGACGAGCCTTCATAAGGTGATTCCTTCTTCTGCTTAAACACATTTTGGAGAACGCTAGCGGCCTTCGCTCCAAATTGATTGGCTTTCAGAAACAGAGACGCCGTCTCCATATCTCGACTGTAAGGACCGAAAGAGTTGTAAGTGTCAAGTCGCTGCCGAATCCGTTCTGGCTGTTCCATGAGATCGGGATATAGATAGGCATGGTAATCATCGACGTTGAAACAGACCCGTTCAGAAAATGGAAAATGATTTTGATGACAACTTTTGATCAATCTTTGCTTCAAGTCAGCGTCAGGTATCAGCGGCAAATCTACCTCTTCCGCTTCTATGCCATGGTCCCAAGATAGACCTCTCAATCCCCTCGATTCAGACACCAAAACGAGGGCATCCATATCTTTTTCTTGTACCCAGACATCATTGCTGCCAAGGCGAATCACCTCTTGGGCACCCGCCGCAAATATTTCGTGAAAGGCATGGGCCGAGCCGCTGGCACCCATGGGTACATAGGCGAAAAAGAACTCCTCACTAGTGCCTTTATGAAGGATTTCTCCCGTGAGGATGCCAACCCCCCAGGATTGTATTTTTGGAATGGGATTGTCGAAAAAATGGGAGGCCAAACGAAGAGAGCGTTCGGGATTGGAGCTGACGATACCCTTTTTAGGAATAGCCGCTTTGACAATAACGTTTTGCTTAATCGTAAACGCACACTTTTTCATTATTTCTGGCTCTTTTCGTCTACTTCAAAACGTTTCACTAACCATAGGCCTCAACTGCGCGAGAAGGCCGCCTCAAGTAATTAAGTAGGTTACACATTCTTATAGGCGCATATGAATAGTACTTCGGCTTTGAATCCAGCCGGACATGTAGCCATGCCACCCCTCCGCCGGCGGTACTCAGCCACAGTGGACGACTGCTGAGGTGCTGACTAACGACCTGGCCGACGCATTGCCAGAGCTCGTGAATCTGATGCGCGGGAGCTCGACGTATGAAGGCCGCGATGTGTGTATAGGCTTCGGGGGCTGCGTGAGGGTAGGGCACAACCATCACGGCATCCCCGCCCAGGTTATTGAACGACACCACCCAGCAGGAGTTGAAATGGCCCTGAAACGTCGTGACATCCGGCTGACGCTCTACAGCAATCCGCGAATAGCTCCGGTCAAGTGATGAAGGCTTGGTCAACGACCTG
>CAZFWL010000440.1:0-3832 GCA_964522775.1 uncultured Halomicronema sp. | reverse complement strand
AGGGGCTGTCAGTAGCGAAGAAGCCAATAGTCGGGCGACCCAGGCTATCACCGCGCGCGAAGGTGTCAGTGTCGCTGAGGCCAATGTCGCTAGTGCCCAAGCTAATATCCGCAGTGCCCAAGCAGACGTTGAGCGCTTGCAAACGCAGTTGGCCCGCACCACGGTAGTGGCTCCGCTATCCGGAGTCGTCGCGGAGCGCCCCGCTAGTGTTGGTGATGTTTCCTCTACATCCAATGAAGTCGTCAGCTTGATCCAAGGCAATCAGCTAGAACTCGTAGCTGAAGTGCCCCAGGTGCAACTGTCTCAAGTGCAAGTGGGCGCGCCTGTGACGGTGCAATCGAGTACCGACCCCAACATCCGGGCTGAGGGCACGGTGAAAGAAATTCAGCCCTTGGTGAATCCAGAGACGCGGACTGCCCAGGTCGTCATTAGTCTGCCGCCCAGCGATCGCCTCCGCTCCGGGATGTTCCTCACGGCAGAAATTCAATCCGGACAGCGTTCCGGCCTCACCGTTCCCGCCACGACACTACTGCCCCAACCCGACGGCTCGATGCGCGTCTTTGTGGTGGGCTCTGACCAAACGGCCACGGCTCGCACAGTAGAAACTGGCACCTTAATTCCAGGCATTACAGACGACGGTGATCGAGTCGAAGTTGTGCAAGGGCTGGAAGCTGGCGAGCAGGTAATTACTGCAGGGGCTGGTTTTGTTCAAGACGGCGATGTCGTCACTGTCACCGAATAAGCCCGAACTAATCGATTATCCCAGCGGCCATCCATCGTCCCCGATTCCAGTCATCTCCCGCCAACGTCACCCATTCAGCTATGTCTTTTAATGTCTCCGTTTGGTCTATCCGACGCCCCATTCCCACGTTAGTCCTATTCTTAGTGCTGACGTTGGCGGGCCTGGTTTCCTTCGGAAAGTTAGGGGTCGACCTTAACCCCAATATTGATGTGCCGGCGGTAATTGTGACGGTGAACCAGACTGGGGCGGGGCCTCAAGAGTTGGAAACCCAGGTCACTAAAAAGGTTGAGGATGCGGTTGCGGGTTTAGGGAATATTGACGAACTGCGCTCGACCATTACCGATGGCAGCTCGCAAACCGTGATCAGTTTTGTCTTGGGGACGGATACCGATCGCGCGACGAATGATGTGCGGGATGCGATCGCTCGCATTCGCTCAGACCTCCCAGCGGCCGCCCGCGATCCGATCATTCAGCGATTGAGCTTTGAGGGTGGGGCGATTTTGACGTATGCCGTCACTTCCGATCAGCGATCGGTGGAAGAGCTGAGCGAACTCGTCGATGAAGACATTAGCCGCAGCTTACTTTCCGTTCCGGGGGTTGCCCAGGTTGATCGCGTGGGTGGTGTTGACCCTGAAATCCGAGTTGATTTAGATCCCCAGCAGCTTGAAGCTCTAGGCATTACGGCGACGCAGGTCAACGACCAAATTCGAGCCCTTAATATCAACTTGCCCAGCGGCCGTGCCACCTTGGGACAACAAGAGCAGGGCTTGCGTACCTTAGGCAGTGCCCCCACCGTTGAGGACTTGGCCAACTATCAGATTCAGCTGCCCAACGGCACTGCTGTGCCGCTCAACAGTCTGGGAACCGTTGAACAGGGCTATGCCGAAACTCGCCAAGCTGCTTACTTTGACAATCAAGGCGTCGTCGCTTTCTCCGTGTTGCGCAGTAGCGGCAGCGTGCTGGTTTCGGTCGAAGAAGGGGTGACTGCTCAGGTTGCGGAGCTAGAGGAAACCCTGCCAGAGGATATCGAGTTTCAGCTTATCTTCACCCGCGCCACGGAAATCAGAGATTCGTACCAGGCGTCCATCGATGCCTTGATTATCGGCTGCATTCTGGCAGTAGTTGTGGTGGGTGTCTTTTTGCGTGACTGGCGCGCCACCTTAATCACGGCGACGGCGCTACCCCTTTCCATCATTCCCACATTCGTCGTCCTCGACTGGCTGGGGTACACCCTCAACAGTATGTCTCTACTGGGGTTGACCCTGGCAGTCGGCAACTTAGTTGACGACGCGATCGTGGAAATTGAAAACGTCGAGCGCCACATTCGCATGGGCAAGCCGCCGTTCCAGGCCGCTTTGGACTCCACTGCCGAAGTGGGTCTAGCCGTCGTAACTACTACGGCAACCATTGTCGCGGTCTTCATTCCCGTCGCGTTTATGGGCGGCATTCCTGGCCAGTTCTTTAAGCCCTTTGGCGTCACAGTCGCCACTGCCACGATGTTTTCCACCTTGGTGGCACGCTTAATGACCCCGATGATGGCCGCTTACTTACTCAAAGCGAAGCCCAAAGCAGAGTCCGCTTCATCCGCTAATGGCCATGGGAAGCTTAACGGCTATGGCAAACCGAAGAAGCGTTTTCGTCCTTATCAAACCTTACTGAGTGCGGGACTGCGCCATCGGTTGATGACGATCGCTCTCGCTGTCATGTTCTTCATCGGCAGTTTGATGCTGGTGCCGTACATTCCGACCAGCCTGTTTGACTCTGGCGACACCGGACTTTCGACAATTAATGTGGAGCTGCCACCGGGGTCAACCCTGCAAAATACCCATACCGTCACCGAGCGCCTGACAAACGACTTATCAATCCATGAGGCGGTCGCCAGTGTCTTTGCCTCAGAGGGCACCGACGGTGTCAACACGGCTACTTTGTCTGTCAACCTCAAACCCAAGAAAGAACGCACGGCCTCTCAATCTGAGTTTGAGCAAGATGCTCGACAAATTTTTCAAACGGTTCCGGGGGCTCGGGTCAGTTTCCAGAGCCAGGGGGCCGGTGGCGAAAGCAAAGACCTCACCATCATTCTGAAAGGGGACAATCCGACTACCTTGGTGGAGTCTTCAAATGCGTTGACGAGGCAAATGCGTGAAGTGCCGGGGTTGGTGGAAGTGACCTCCAGCGCCAGCCTTGTTAAACCGGAAGTCTTGATCACCCCAGATCCGCTACGGGCTGCAGACTTAGGGGTGTCGGTACAGGCGATCGCGAATACTGCTTTTCTCGCTACTCTTGGTGACACCGACTCAAACCTGGCGGAATTCACTTTAGGCGATCGGCAAATTCCGATTCGCGTTCAACTTGACCCCGCCGAGCGAGATCAGCTAGATACTTTACGTCAGCTCAAAGTGCCTGGCCAGAATGGCAATCTAGTTCCGCTCGTAGCGGTCGCGGATATCACCTTTGGCAGTGGCCCGGCGCAAATCGATCGCTTTGACCGGGCTCGCCAAGTTACCCTCGGGGGCAACCTCCAGGGCATCACTTTGGGCCAAGGTTTAGCCCTGGTCAATCAGCTGCCTGCTTTGAACAACCTGCCTGCCGATGTGCAACAACAGCCCGCTGGTGACGCTGAAATCATGGCGGAAATTTTCAGCCGCTTTCTTCTTGCCCTTGGCACTGCGATCTTGATGATCTATGCAGTATTGGTGTTGCTCTACAACAATTTTCTCTACCCGTTCGCAGTGATGGCGGCTCTGCCACTCTCCATTGGTGGCGCACTCATGGGCCTTCTCATCGCCCAGAAACCGCTGGGACTCTTTGCCCTCATCGGCATCGTGCTACTGATGGGCTTGGTTACCAAAAATGCCATTTTGTTGGTGGACTATGCCTTAATTGCCAAGCAACAAGGTAAAACCCGAAAACAGGCGGTTATGGAAGCTGGCACCACTCGACTGCGCCCCATTTTAATGACCTCCATTTCCACGATGGCGGGGATGGCCTTCATTGCTCTGGAGATTGGCGCGGGGGGGGAAGTGCGCAGCCCCATGGCGATCGCGGTTATCGGCGGTTTCACCACTTCCACCCTTCTAACGCTAGTGGTGG
>CAZFWL010000439.1:0-3834 GCA_964522775.1 uncultured Halomicronema sp. | reverse complement strand
AATCATGCAAGTTTGCGCCCCCGTGCGCATCGCATGGGTCGCGGCCGCTACGCCGCCTAAAGTACCGCCGACGATGACCACATCGCATTCCCAGACTTCCTGGGCTTGGGGCAACGGCGAAATCTGGGGCCGACCATTCGCGGCTTTTACATCTTGAAGGCCCACCAGTGTCGTGCCCTCAGTCAGGGTTTTACCGACTTGGATGGAGCCCAGGGTGGCTGGTGCTTCGAGATAGCCCGCGGCAATGTTGAAAGCTTGTAGTAGCAGCGCTCCCCCCGCGATCGCCACAATCGAGAAAAAAGTGGCCCGACGCTTACGTTGTCGGCGCTTGGCAGCCAGATTGCGATAAAAGCGGCGCGTTGCCATTGTGAACGGGAGTAGTACAGTCAGTCTAAGTGCTTCAGAGTGTAACAACAGAACCCTGATATGGCGCACTTTTCTGCAAATTCAATCTTTGGTATGCCGTGCGAGAGATAAACGACGATTGAAGTCTTATCACTCAACCCGCCCTGACCGCGATCGCTCGCTTCACCATCGCGGCAGACGGAACCGTCAAGCATTAAGAAAGTCGTTTTAATCTCTTGTAGGTAGAAAAATCATTGGTTATGGTGAAGGCGATCGTGGTCGGGACTGAATTTGGCAGGGCTGGAGCTCCCCTACTATCGTCACCCCCTTGCCACAGGGGCTCTGAACTATCCCGACAACGAGAGCAGTGCAACCGAGGATTCTCCATGAACGCCCCCGAACTCTGGCAGCGCTATGAAGACTGGCTCTACTACCACGATGGGCTTGATCTCTATGTTGATATCAGCCGCATGGGTTTTGATGCCGCTTTTGTAGAAGCGCTGATGCCCAAGTTTGAGCAAGCCTTCAAGGAGATGGTGGCGCTGGAAGGCGGTGCGATCGCGAATCCTGACGAAGATCGGATGGTCGGTCACTATTGGCTGCGTGATCCCGACCTTGCACCTGGCGACATTGGCCCAGAAATCATCACGGTGCTTGACGAAATTGATGACTTTGCCCGGCAAGTTCACGCGGGCACCATCAAACCCGCAGAAGCAGAAAAGTTCACCAATATTCTCTCGGTGGGCATTGGCGGCTCTGCCCTTGGTCCTGAGTTTGTCTCCGAGGCGTTGGCTCCCATCAACCCCATGATGGATATCTATTTCATGGACAACACCGATCCCGCCGGGCTGGATCTGGTGCTCGATCGCCTGGGCGACGACTTAAAAAGCACTCTAGTGCTGATCACCAGCAAATCTGGCGGCACCCCTGAAACCCGCAACGGCATGTTGGAAGTCAAGCATCGGTTTGAAGAATTGGGACTCGATTTTCCGTCTCACGCCGTCGCCATCACGATGATTGGCAGCAAGATGGACGAGCTAGAACGTATGGAAGGCTGGCTGGGTGAATTTCCCATGTTCGACTGGGTGGGTGGCCGCACTTCCGAAATGTCAGCCGTTGGTCTGCTCTCGGCTTCTTTACTGGGCATCGACATCCGCTCCATGCTGATCGGGGCCAAAGAAATGGACGCTGCCACCCGCGTAGCGGAACTGAACAATAATCCGGCGGCGCTGCTAGCCCTGTCCTGGTACTACGCCGGAAATGGCAAGGGTGAAAAGGATATGGTGATGCTGCCCTATAAAGACAGTCTGCTGCTGTTTTCCCGCTATTTGCAGCAGTTGGTGATGGAGTCATTGGGCAAAGAAAAAGACTTGGACGGTAATGTCGTTCATCAGGGGATCGCGGTCTACGGCAACAAAGGCTCAACGGATCAACATGCCTATGTGCAGCAGCTCCGCGAGGGCGTCCCCAACTTTTTTGCCACCTTTATCGAAGTGCTAAAAGACCGCGATCGCCCTTCTATGGAAGTGGAGCCAGATGCCACCTCGGGTGATTTTTTGAATGGCTTTTTGCAGGGCACACGGGCCGCGCTCTATGACAATCAGCGCGAATCCATCACCATCACTATCAATGAGGTGACGCCTCGCACGGTGGGTGCCCTGATCGCCCTGTACGAGCGTGCAGTCGGCCTGTATGCATCACTCGTGAATATCAACGCGTATCATCAGCCCGGAGTCGAAGCCGGCAAAAAAGCGGCAGCCTCGATTCTCGATTTGCAGCGTCGCGTCTTGGCGGTCGTGAGGGCAGTCGATCAGCCCTTATCCCTGCCGACCGTGGCGGCTAAGGCGGGAGCCGCTGACGAGGTGGAATCGGTGTACAAAATCTTGCGTCACTTGGCGGCCAACGATCGCGGGATCACCCTAACTGGCGATCGCCGCCAGCCGTCTAAATTGACCGTAACGGCCCAATAACCCCTCAGAGTCTTAAATTTTGCGGGGGAATTTGCCATTCTCCCTTAGATCGCTGAGATCATGAGAGCTCGAAATGCCTGTAGTCATTTTCGTCAAGTCTTTAATTGTTATGAAATCAGTCGACGTGCCGCGATTAATTGCTACCGTGGCAAAAAAAGATGGCAGACTTTAACAACCCCTGGTGCACTCGAATTGTGCGGCAGCCTCTGGGCTATCACCCCCACCTAACTGCGCCGCGATCGCTGACCGCCCTCAACTCGCTTCATCTCGCATGACTGCCCCTCACCCTTAAGCTGGCAAATTGATTTGCCGCCTTGCGCCTTTCTCAAGGCTTGATGCACTTATCTGCTTTGTTGTCCGAATCACTGTTCCAAACTTGGAGGAATCTTATATGGTTGCTGCTGATCCCTTAGCGAATTGTCCAATCACGATTGAAGACGATCGCACCGGCTTGAGCGTAGAGACCCTACGCCGTGCCTTAGCTGATCATCTGTATTACATCCAGGGCAAACTGCCCGAACATGCTTCAAACAATGATTTTTATCTCGCACTGGCATTTGTGGTGCGCGATCGCTTAATGCCTCGCTGGCTTTATTCCAAAAAGAATTATCTAGAGCCTGATACGCGCATTGTTTCCTACCTCTCAGCGGAATTTTTGTTGGGGCGCCACCTGGCAAATAACCTGATTAACCTGGGCATTCAGGATGAAGTCCGGCAGGCCGTCCAGGAATCCAATCTGGATTACCAGGTTTTGGTGGAACAAGAGGAAGAGCCCGGTCTCGGCAACGGTGGTCTGGGTCGCTTGGCCGCCTGTTACATGGACTCCCTGTCCAGTTGGGAAATTCCCGCGATCGGCTACGGCATTCGTTATGAATTTGGCATCTTTGACCAAGACATTCGCGATGGCTGGCAGGTCGAGATGACCGACAAATGGCTGCAGTTTGGCAACCCGTGGGAAATTGCCCGCCCCAGCTTTGCTGTCACGGTTAAACTCGGTGGCCACACCGAGCCCTACGTGGATAACCAGGGCCAATACAAAGTGCGATGGGTGCCGGACCAAGTGGTCAAAGGCATTCCCTACGACACTCCCATCACCGGTTATAAGGTCAACACGGTTAACACCCTACGCTTGTGGAAATCGGAAGCTCCTGAGTCCTTTGATTTCCAAGTCTTTAACGTGGGTGACTACTACGGCGCGGTGGATCAAAAAATCGTGTCCGAAAATATCAGCAAAGTGCTGTACCCCAACGACGAACAAGTGCAGGGCAAAGAGTTGCGCTTGATGCAGCAGTTCTTCTTTGTGTCTTGTGCGTTGCAAGACATGATCCGCATTCATCTGCGGAGTGGACGACAGCTCACGACTTTCCATGAAAAGTTTGCGGTGCAACTCAACGACACCCACCCAGCGATCGGCGTGGCTGAGCTGATGCGTCTCTTGATCGATGAGCACGATATGCCCTGGGATACTGCTTGGGATGTCACCTGTCGGTCTTTTGCCTTTACCAATCACACCTTGTTG
>CAZFWL010000438.1:0-3837 GCA_964522775.1 uncultured Halomicronema sp. | reverse complement strand
GAAGTGACCGTCGGCGTTGATGAAGCGGCCTGCCAAAAACTCAATGAAGCCTTTTCCCATGGAATTTTGCAACAGCGACCCTTTGGCATTTTGAAATATGCCATGACGCTGGATGGAAAAATTGCCACCGCCAGCGGACATAGCGCTTGGGTGACCGGGCCAGACTCGCGGACTTGGGTGCATCAACTGCGGAGTCGGTGTGATGCTGTCATCGTCGGTGGCCAAACCGTGCGGCAAGATAATCCTCGGCTGACCAGTCACGGGCAGGGCGATCGCAATCCTCTACGCATCGTCATGAGTCGCTATCTCGATTTGCCTGAGCAAGCCAATCTCTGGGACGTAACCTCAGCTCAGACGTTAGTCTTTTGCAGCTCCGAACACTCTGCCGATCGCGAACAGCAATTGCAGCAACAAGGTGTAGAAGTCATCACCCTGCCAACGTTAGAGCCCCTAGCGGTCTTTCACGCATTACAAGTGCGCGGGCTGCGATCGGTGCTGTGGGAATGTGGTGGACAGTTGGCAGCGATAGCGATCGCGCAAAACTGTGTCCAAAAAGTCTATACATTTGTCGCACCCAAAATCGTGGGCGGCAGCCACTGCCCGACCCCTGTGGGTGACTTAGGCATTCACAAAATGAATGAGGCAATCTGCATGACCGATACGACACTCACGCAAATTGCCTCTGATGTACTGATTGAGGGATACCTGAAGCGCTAGCGCCCCAGCAAACTGAAAAACGCTGCCACTATTAGGCCTCTGTGTAAGGCTGGATTTTGATAGCGGACTCTAAGCCAAGGAGCTGATGACCATAACCATTAAGGTACTTGGCCAAAGACGCTTTAAGCCCATCGCGACTATTGATCCCTTCGATGCGGTGGCAAAGCTCACCCTGCTGAAATAGCAGGAGCGTCGGCAGAGTGGTCAAGCGATACTGGTTTGCCAACTTGAGGTTTTCATCGGCATTGACGTCTACTAGACGAAAATTGCTCAACCATTCATCTTGCAAACTCAGCAACAGCGGCTCGACCAAACGGCACACACCGCACCATGGAGCCCAAAAATGGACGAGGACGGGAACAGGTGATCCCAACACTTCAGCCTCAAAAGTCGATTCGTCAGCCTTCAAAGACATAGGATTGTAAAGCGGTTCATAAAAAAATTACTTTTAAATTCATTGTATCGGAAGCCGGTCGCCATCATTAGATTTTCCTCAGGTTTTGTGGGCTTCCGATAACATCCAGCCAAGGGCAAAAATGTGACCAAGTATTTTTACTCTGACGGACGATTAATTTTTGATTGGCTTGATCCTGTCAGTTTTAAAGACGATTCCCTACAAAGTAAGCTGATCTCTGTGAAAGTTAGTCTTCAACCCTTAACCTTTAGTTATCAACTTGTCAGATTAGTTGGCTCTGTCTGAGAGAACTCACTAGAAGCTTCAAATAAACTTCACAAACATCGCAAGAGATTTTGGCTCGTCGATTTGAAAGGGTTAGCGACGAGTAGATGTTTTGACGACAATTTAGCTCTTTGCTGTCGGCACTAAACGCTTCTCTTTTCCGCATTTGCGAGATATCTCTTGGTAAAAGAATACGCCGAATAATGGCTATGTTCGCGATCTGGTGATGGGATTCAGCTCTTTGAGTTGAAGGAGATGGCCCAGCTGACAGCACGACGCCATTGCTTGGGACCAGATCTCAGGCTGATAGGCGAGCAACGCATTGGGCTCGATTGAGCAGTGATGTAAACAAGCACAAAAAAGTTGTCTCAGTTTCGGCCAAGCCAAAATGTTCGCTTACTGTTAAACACATACTTAGCGCTGGGAAAGGAGCCAAAGATTATCATGCCATCCGTAATGAGTCAGAAAGAGATCGCGGCTGCCTCAGCTCCTGTTGCCTGCTTGGGCGGCGAGGTCTCAACCACTAATTGGCAGTGGCAAAATCAGTCGATCACTGTGGCTTATGAAACGTTAGGCCAAGGGGCACCGGTCTTGCTGCTGCCAGCTTTTAGCACGGTATCCACTCGAGCAGAACTCCGGGCTTTGGCCAGCGACCTCGCGGTCCACTTTCGGGTGACAGCCCTTGATTGGCCAGGGTTTGGGCAATCTGATCGTGCCCCACTGGACTATGGCCCAGCGTTGTACACGCAGTTTCTCCAAGATTTCGTGCGATCGCACTTCACCACCCCCGTTCGGCTGGTGGCGGCAGGGCATGCGGCGGGGTACGCTTTGCAATTAGCTATCCAGTCACCCACGAGCTGCGATCGCCTGGTTTTAGTGGCGCCCACCTGGCGCGGACCGCTAGCTGTGATGGGCCTGCCAGCAACCTTGCGCCAAGGAGTGAACACGCTGGTGAGATCGCCCTTGATCGGCCAAGCTCTATATGGATTAAACACCCAGCCGAGCTTTCTCAAGTGGATGTACAAGCGTCACGTGTTTGTGGATGAAGCGAAGCTGACGCCCGCCTATATTGCTGAACGCCATGCCACAACGTGCCAACCCGGCGGTCGCTATGCCCCAGCCGCCTTTGTTACCGGCGGACTTGATCCGGTTGCCTCTCGCGATGCCTTCTTAGCCTGGGCGCAAACTGTCACGGTGCCACTCATGGTGATCTTGGCTGAGCAAGCACCCGCAAAATCTAAAGCTGAAATGACCGCGATCTCGGCGCACACGAGTACACCTCCTGTCTCTTTGCCGGGAACTCTGGGACTTGCCGAAGAATACGGATCGGCAGTCGCAGCCGCCCTGTTACCCTTCCTAGAACATTAAATGCCTGGTTGTAACTGCTAAGCGATCTCATTTCCCTAAGGCCGTTAGCTAGCGAGAATCTGCACGCAATCTTGAGCGATCGCCCATTCTTCCTGGGTGTGGATGACCAGCACCCGCACAGACGAATCGGCCGCTGCAATATCCTGATCGGCAGCTTTGCGCTGGAGTTTAGCCGGATCCAGCTGCAAGCCCATGAATTCCCAGTTAGCACAAGCCGCTTGCCACAAAGCGGCGCTGTTTTCGCCAATGCCAGCGGTAAACACCAGGGCATCGAGCCCGCCCAAATTGCCCAACATGGCCCCGATGTGACGCCGTAAAACGTGGACGAACATTTCGATGGCGAGCTGGGCCTGAGCATTACCCGCGTTAGCCGCTTCTAACACTTGCCGCAGATCGTTAGAAATGCCGGAAATGCCTTTGATGCCCGACTGTTTATTCAGCAAGGTATCAAGCTCATCGGCAGTGTAATGATCGTGGCGCAGCAGATGAATCAAGATCCCCGGATCGACTGAGCCCGAGCGACTGCCCATCATCAGCCCATCCAAGGGGGTAAATCCCATTGTAGTATCGACACTGACGCCATCGCGCACCGCCGCCAGCGAGCAGCCGTTGCCCAAATGGCAAGTAATGAGTTTCAGCTCCGCAAGGTCTTGCCCCATTAACTCAGCGGCGCGATGAGCCACATACCGATGGCTGGTACCGTGAAAGCCGTAGCGTTGAATGCCTTGCTCGACCCACGCATACGGTCCGGGAAACGTGCTAGCGGCAGCAGGCATTTGCGCATGAAAGGCGGTATCAAACACCGCTACCTGAGGCACGTTTCCCAAAATTGCCTCCATCGCTTCAATGCCCTGTAAGTTAGCGGGGTTATGCGCAGGCGCGAGGGGGAAAAGTTGATGAATGGTGTCTTTTACTGCCGGAGTAACGCGAACGCTTGCTTGGTATTCGCGCCCACCATGCACTACCCGATGGCCCACGGCTTGGATGTTGCTGAGGGCCGTCAGCGTTTTTACCGGCCCCTCAACTAGGGTATTCAGCAGCCAGCGCAAGCCTTCAGTCTTATCTTCAGTGGC
>CAZFWL010000437.1:0-3838 GCA_964522775.1 uncultured Halomicronema sp. | reverse complement strand
CAACATAGCGAACTTTTCCCGATCGCACTAAATCATCTAAGGTGCTCATGACTTCGGCGGCGGGGGTGACCTGATCCCAGGTATGCAGCATGTAGATATCGATGTAGTCGGTACCTAAGCGCTGCAGTGAGCCCTCGACCGCTCGCAGGATATTTTTGCGGCTGTTGCCCCCCGCATTGGGGTTGCCGGGTTCCGCGTTGTAGCTGAATTTAGTGGTGAGCACCACGCGATCGCGGGTGCCGCTGTCTTGGATGAAGCGGCCCAACATGCGCTCGCTATTGCCGTTGGTATACAGATCCGCCGTATCAATAAAGTTGCCCCCCGCCGCCAGATAGGTGTCGAACAGTTGGCGGGCATTGGCTTCATCCGCGCCCCAGCCCCAGTCATCGCCAAAGGTCATGGTGCCCAAGGCTAAGCGGCTCACTTTTAAGCCGGTGTTGCCTAACGTGTAGTAATCCATCAAAAGCCTCCCATCGTTGAGTCAACGGCAGTCACCGTTGCTTTGGCCTACAATCACCACTATCGGGCAATCCTGACGGGGTTTCTTGTTAGTAATTGCTCAGTTTTGGTAGAAAATTGCGCTTGGCCAGCGCTCTGGTAGATGCCGATGCAGAGCCAAATTAACTTTGTCGATAGCCACACCCTGACGCCAAAGCCAGACGTGACGGCGGGGCGTATTTTAGTATCGAGCCAAGCCCTCGCCTGGGATGGCATTTACATCGAGCAGGGAGAAAATGAGGAGTTCACGCCCGATAACGTGACCGTAGCTCAGCATTATTTTGCGATGAATACGGGGCCGGCTTTTGAGTGGGAATGGAAGGATGGCCAGACGTTCAAAACCCATCGCTATGCCACGGGGGATATCTGGATCAACCCGGCTGGGGTGCCGTTTTCCCATCGCATTCAGGGCCACAATCAGTTTGTGCTGCTGACCATTGAGCCGCAAAAAATCATCGACCTGCTGCCCGATGCGCCAGCGTTGGCGAATTGCACTTTCCAGCGCCAACATCGATCGCAAGACCGGCATTTGCAAACGCTGATCCAAGCGCTGTTGGTGGAAGCGGAAATGGGCGGCCCCAATGGCCAACTCTATGCCGATACCCTGGCGACAGCCCTCGCCACGCATTTTGTAAATCACTACAGCACGAGATCGCCCAGCCCCCTCGATCATCTGCGCCCGGTGGAACGGCAGCGATTAGCCAGCGTGATTGACTATATCGAGGCGCATCTCACCACGGATTTCAGCCTGTCGGATCTGGCACTGGAAGCCGGGTTGAGTAAGTTTCATTTTGCCCGCCTGTTTAAGCAGGTCATGGGACTCACGCCTCACCAATACGTCCTGCAGCGGCGGGTAGAAAGGGCCAGTCATTGCCTGAAGCAAGGACAAGCGATCGCTCAAGTAGCCTAT
Source organism: uncultured Halomicronema sp. (assembly GCA_964522775.1). Taxonomy (GTDB): domain Bacteria; phylum Cyanobacteriota; class Cyanobacteriia; order Phormidesmidales; family Phormidesmidaceae; genus Halomicronema. The sequence continues at coordinate 2,430 of CAZFWL010000437.1, read as the reverse complement.
CGATTTGGCTTTTCGGATCAGTCTCACTTCACCCGCGTGTTCAAGCAATTCAAAGGCGTCACGCCCAAAGCCTTTATCCGAGGACTGGTTTAGAGACGATCTCTCCAAACCAACACCGATAACTCTCAGCTTTCTTAGAGGGCGACTATACTAAAATCGCCTACCTGATCGCCCATTCTGAAGTCATGTTTGCTCGCAACAAATCCAAACATAATAATCGCTCCCAAGTATTAATGGGGGTGATTATTATTTGCTTGTTTTCTTGTGGAATCATATGGTCTATTTGGTGGCTTCCAAGGCAAAGAACTTCCAGTATTGAGATCGCAAATAGCTACCGACAATTAATGATTCAAAGTATTCAAGCAATAGGAAGTCTGGCTTTTACAGGAACTGCTATTGCTGCCTGGCTTAGTTTCCAAAATGATAGAAATCGTCAAATTAGCGATCGTTTTGCAAAAGCTGTTGAGATGCTTTCCAGTGAGAAGATGGAGGTGCGCTTAGGTGCTCTTTATGCATTGGAACGTATTGCTCTAGACTCAAAAGAAGACCATCCTGTTATTTTCGAATTGATAACTTCATATATTAGGCTAAAGTCACCTTATGAATACGAGGAGGTTTCTCTGGATGAAACTTATGAATGCCGAGATCTTCAGCACGATGTTCAGGTCGCTCTAACAATCATTGGGAGACGTAATATAGCGTTCGACAAAGACTCGATGGATCTTTCTTATACGAATTTAGAGGCGGCAAATTTGGTTCATGCTGATTTAGGTGCCGTAAATCTACAAGGCTGTGCTTTGCGTTTTGCTATCTTGACTGATGCCAACCTCAAAAAAGCAAATCTATATGACTGTGACTTAAGGCAAGCACGTTTGTGGCGAACTGATTTAAGAGGAGCTAATGTTCAAAATGTACAACTATCTGGCACAGATCTTTGGGGGGCTAGGCTAAAAGGAGCGTCAGTAAAAGATCATTCACTTTCAACTGCACTATTAACAGGTACTGAACTACCTGAGCATAGTGAATTAGACCCAAACAGAGACCAGGAAGCGAGAGGGACAATAGTTCTTATGCATGGCCCTGGCTCTTCCTGTCTTGGTGTGAAACAAGAGTAGTTTCTCTCAGCCGTGCCAGCAAAATTGCCGGAATCGAGCTCGTCGACTTTCAAAAGCTGCTGGCCAATCTCGACATTTGTGTTCACTACGATGTGGAAGACCTGAAGCAGGATGTTCAGCACCTGCGCGGTCAGGCGCGCTCAAAATAGAAGTCTTGAAACTGTGCATCCGATCTCGGTTGGTGGCCAATATCCATGGAAACCTGATACACGATGAATCCACTCAAAGCTTATTTATCCAAGCAGTTGGGGCATCCGTCTGGGTGGGTGGGCAGGCTGATACTGCGTCTCCTCAATCAAGAGAATGCCACGATGAATAAGGTTGCCCTGAACACCCTAGATGTCCAGACGGGGCAACACATCCTGGAAATTGGCTTTGGTGGCGGTAGCCTGATTGAGCAGTTGTTAAAAACTGAGCGAACGCTCAAAGTGGCTGCGATCGATATCTCTGATACTGCTGTGGCCATCGCCCGAAAGCGCTTTAAGGAGGCGATTACGACTAATCATCTGGTTGTTCACCAGGCTAAAGCCGAGGCGATGCCATTTATGGATGATTTGTTCGACGCCATTGTCACAGTGAATACCCTGTATTTTTGGCCAGATGTTTTCGCTGTGCTCCATGAGTGCCAGCGATGCCTGAAACCAGGGGGCAAGCTGGTGATTACCTACGCATCCAAGGCATTTTTAGAGGCGCAACAAGCAACCCAATTCGGATTTCAAGCTTATGAGGTCAGTGAGGTTGAGTCCTTTCTAAACACAGTCGGCTTCGATGGCATTGAGACGATATCTAGAGAGGACAGGCGCAACGGCACCTTTTTTTGTACAAACGGAACGGTTCCACAGGCTTAAGGCAGGCCAACTTTCACCCTCAGTGCAGTACAAACTGAACGCTCTCGCCGTATGCCCCCAAGGGGTGAAGCCTGGAGGCTGGCATCTTTCAAGCCGTTGAAGAGAGCATTGATCTAGTTTGATGTGAGTTACTATCCCTGGCCATTTTGGTACAGCAGATTGATTGAGGTGGCTTCAGTAAAATGCTCGCAATAACTACTGACCAGCAACGTTAGGGGCAAAGAGGCAGCCGTGAAAATCTTAGGCATCGACCACATTGTGCTCACCGTTCAGAATATTGATGCGTCGGTGCAGTTCTATGAGTCAGTGCTGGGCATGACGAAAGTGAGGTTCGGCGAAGACCGGATTGCCTTGAAGTTCGGGAATACAAAAATCAACCTGCATCAGTTGGGACATGAGTTAGAGCCGTAAGCTAAGACTCCCAAGCCGGGTTCTGTAGATCTCTGCCTCATTACCGAAACCAGGTT
>CAZFWL010000436.1:0-3839 GCA_964522775.1 uncultured Halomicronema sp. | reverse complement strand
AATTGTTCATCTCTGACTAAATTCTTTCTGCCTTGAGCGAAGCTTGTAAAGCGCCCAACTGTCTCACCCTGCCTGCTTGGCGTGCCCTAGCTCCCGCCATTGCCACTCCTTGATCAAGACGGTTTTTTAAAGGTTTCTACTGCTTACAAACCTTTTCCCTGGCGAAGGTCATCTGCAGGCGATGAACGATAAGTTCAGATTGCTCTTTTAGAGCACGGTATGTAGGACATAATCGGTCAAATAGTCATCTTTGATGACACGGTAGCGAGGCCTGCATTACTCGGGAATATGTCGTTTTGCGGCATCGGCTACGGTGGCAGAGGTATCTTGACTCAGTTTGGTCAGCGCAGCTTTGACTTCTGGCGTGTCGAATTGGCCGAGCGCTTGGGTTACTCGGTGCCGCACTTGCCAATCATCTGCTTGTACATAGGGGAGGAGAAAGGGCACAGCGCGCGGATCGCCCAACTCGCCTAGGGAGCCAATCGCCGCAGTTGAGACCAGAGTAATGTCTGACTCTAAAGCCTGAGTCAATAGGTCAAACGAACGGGGATCGCCAAGTTCACCGAGTGCCGCCACAATGCTAAATTTCAGCAACCATTCGTCAGTCGCGTTGTAGACCGACTGGAGTTCTTCGAATGCTTCGGTCATTTTGAGGCCGCCCAGCGCGTCGGCTGCCGCTGACTGCACATCAGTTTCGGGATCGTTGAGTAGTAAGTGCCGCAATAGTGTTGCGGTGTCCTGCCGATTTTGATCCCCGAGGGTATCGAGTTGGCTGACCGCCGCGTAGCGCACCCGCGCATTGTCATCTTGGCTGGCTTGCATGATCAACTTATAACCCGCAGCGGGATCAAGTTCCCGCGCCTGATTGACGCCGCGAAGGCGATCGCCTAAGTCAGACGATTCGATCAGTTCTTTAATACTCTCGGGGGTGGGGCTCATGGCGGTTCCTCAGTTCCTCAGGGCGGGCCGGTGCGATCGCAACGGGGATCGCGATCGCCTGTTTTATCCTGCCACGTCAGCAGACGCATCTTGATAGCTTTCGGCCAAGGCCCGCACAATATCACCTTGAGTCAAAATGCCGACCAGTGCTCCGCGATCGTCAATGACGGGCAAGCGGGTCACTTTTTTGTGGTGCATGACTTGGGCCGCTTCTTTGAGAGACGCGCCGGGAGTTGTTGTCGTGACTTTTTCATGGTTCATGACTTCCGATACCGTCTGGCCGAGGGCCTTATGGACTTCCTCGTTGTAGCGGGCGGGGTTTTCAAGATAAATGACACTGTCGAGCAACATGATGTAAGCCGGCAACGGCGCACCGGTGACCTGCCACATGAGGTCAGCTTCTGACAAAATGCCTTTGAGTTCGCCCTCAGCCGTGACGACTGGTAAGCCACTGATGCGATTTTTAGCTAGGAGTTGAATCGCCTCTGGCAGTGGCGTTGCAGGGGTGACAGTTAGGAGGTCACGGGTCATCACGTCGGCGACCGTTTTGGTCATCTGAGTTTCTCCCAGGTAAGGTCAGGCTTGGCAGCTTAAGAGATGCTCGTCGATAAGAATCAGAGCCAACGAGCCGCCCTGTCTCAGGACGCATCACCCGTCGGGAGGCGATCCCTGGAACAGTCAGACACTGCCAAGCGTTACCTTCATTTTAGGGAAGCGCCTTCGGTCAACCGGCTGACCGTTATAGGTCGTTACAGTATTGGGTCAGAATGTCGATACAGTGGGCGATCGCTCCCAAATGGGCAATCTCATAACCGTGGGTGTTGTGGGTGGGAAAGCTCAGACAAGCTGCTTTGGGCACATGGCCGAAGGTCATCGCGATCGAGGCATCGCTACCAAAACCGCTGATGATGGCTTGCTGAATCGGGCATTGACGGGCCTGAGCGGCTTGTAACAGTTGCTGATTCAAATCTTCGTCGTAGAGCCCATATTTGTCTTGGGAAAGTAGCACCGGGGCATCGCTCGCGACGATGGGATATTCTGCCGATAGCGGGCAGATTTCCAGGGCAATCAAAGCATCCAGCCGATTACGGTTGCTGAAATAGAGGGCCCCGATCGCCCCCACTTCCTCCTTTGCGGAAAAGACAAGGTACACGGTCTTGGTGGGTGCATTAATCAGCTCGGCAAGGGCGAGTAAGATTGCCACCGAAGCTTTGTTATCCAGGGTGTAGCTGGCAATATGATCGCCCAAACGGAAAGGCTGCTTGCGATGTTTTCCCACCACCATGCGTGTACCGGGGCGGATCCCAGCCGCTTCAAGGTCAGCTAGCGATCGCTTGGTTTCCACCCAGGCGGCTTCCCAGGTCACCGCTTGGCCTTCCTGCTGCGCCTTTTGATTGGACTCATGGGAAACGTGGCGGGAGCCAAAAGATAAAATGCCAGAAATTATTTCGTGATCCCCAAGAAAATCCACCACCCCTTCGCCATAAATCCAGGGGTAGGAGCCGCCCAAGCGTCGCACCAAAATCCGGCCATCGGGCTCTATCTGTTTAATAATCCCGCCAATTTCGTCTTTGTGAGCTGTGATGGCGACTTCGCCCTCGCCTGTTCCCGGTATGCGAGCCACGATGTTGTCGGCATCATCTTGCCAGTGCTCAATCTCCAGTGCTGCCAGCCGATCCAACAGAAATTCATTGATTTCGCGTTCCGCACCGCTGGGAGAGTGACACATCACTAAAGCTGAGATCGTGTTGCATAAGGCATCGTAAGTTTCCGTCTGAGTCATGGAGAAGAAGTCAAAGTTCGCAGTGTTCGCAGTTGAGAATAGGGTAGAAGGGTTCTGATATAGCTCGATACATAATCAGAGCACTGTATCTTTGCTCTGACAGCCGCATTCTCGCGATACAAAGACATCCAAAATATAGTCATATCTTCGAATGAGCGGTTATTACCAATATCTATCGGGAACTATTGCTACGTAATGGTCAACCAAGATTTAGTATGAGAATCTTTTATCTCTTGCCAGCTTTAGCTACGGTTCTCGCTAATCCAGCTCAGGCCCTTGAATACCCTCAAGTTCCCTCTAGGTTGGCCGAATCAAGTCTTTATTGCTATTACATCGATGATGTAGGCTCCACGTTCGACCTAACTTCGCTATGTGGTTCTTCATCATCTTCTACCGAGGGGACGTCTTCCGGCTCAGCCAACATTAATTTTGAAGGGTCACGATCTGTTGGAGGCTCGGGAACAGGTCTTACTTGCGATGACTTTGAGTATCAAGAAGAAGCCCAGGCAGCCCTCCCAAGTAATGAGAGGCTCGATGGGGACGGCAATGGCATAGCTTGTGAATCTCTACCAAGCAGGACCTGAACTCAAGTTAAAAGCTCAAACCCGATCAGTTATGTCCGTTAGCCAGCTTGGTCATGACGATAGGTAAGGCCGGACATGGAGGTAGATCGCTGAGGTTATCAGGATTACTCCAAGTGAATGGGGCCGAATGCGCGGCAGACATCCACAGTAGGCGCTTGGCACGGGTCATAGCGACGTAAAGCAGACGAAACTCCTCAGCAGTTTTCAGGTTTTTAGCCTGTTGCCATGCTGTTAATAGATCGGGAATGGGGGCAGATGTTTGCTCGGCGTGAGTGTGAGCGCGAATTTGGGCTCGGGCCACTTCTGGCAGACTGAAATCGCCTAAGAAGGTCTGCTGTTGGGGCACCCATAAATTGCCTGGGATCGTGCGCTCATGGAGAAAGGGCAGAAAGACCACATCCCAATCTAAACCCTTGGCCTTGTGCATTGTGAGGATCGTCAATTGCCCGCGTCGGGTATAGCGATCGTCCCGGTCTTCAGTATCCACTGCTTCGAAGCGTTCTGAACCAACGATTTCTTGCAGGGTGTGAATC
>CAZFWL010000435.1:0-3843 GCA_964522775.1 uncultured Halomicronema sp. | reverse complement strand
CGTTTCGACAGGTGGTTGACCAAGCCTTCATTAGCTGACCGGATCTATCCACGGACTGCTATACGACTCCTGATGACAAAGGGGGATGTGCTCGAACTTAGGAAGAGCGATGAATGTGGGTTCAGTGTTTAGAGAATGTCCTCGGATAGAGCTGCTTGCAGGGCCATCAGCCATCAACAGCAGTTCCCGGAACAAATCACTAGCCCGGTAACGACTGGCCAAGCGTTGTCATCGGTGTTGGAGTGGGAAAGGTGTAGACCACGTCACCGTAATCAGTCGGTTCAAAGTCCGCAAAAAAGTCTTGGGCGCGGGCATCTAAGAAAGCGCGGGCTTGCGGCCCAGTGATATGAGCCGCGATCGCAAAGTCGAGCGCCCGAATCTTGCCGTGGTCCTGTTTCAAACAGTCATAAAAACACCGATATAAGCGCTGCTGGAACTGTTGATGCCGTCGCCACCTGTATCCCACCGCAGCCAAGCCCGACAAGAGCAGCAGCCAGGGCAGCAACAATTTAATCAGCCAAATAACAAATAGAAGGACGATCGCAACCCCGATTCCCAGGGCAAATCGTTCATTGAGATGCCGACCATCCATCATGACTCAACACTCCACCGAGTCAGGGTGACACAAACTAGTTCACCAGTATTATGTCGAGTGTAGGCGACGATTGGTGTCTTGTCAGGGCGATCGCCAACAGACCGTAACACTCTCGCCCACTGCCCTACTGCAGTGATGATTCTCTCGACTATCCAGCGCCCCGTTCCAACCAGCCGCGCATCTTACCTGGATTCAGCAATCCATAGGGGTCAACCTGTGCCTTGAAATTGACCTGTACGGGGTCGATCTGCTTCATGCCGCCGTCTTCCAGTATGTAGGTGTGAGGATTCGCAATGAAGGCCCCTTTGGCCTCGTGATAGTCAATGATTTCCTGCAGGCGTTCTGGGGTAGAAAATCTGACCAATTGCAACGCCGCCGGAATGACAGCTCCCCCGACCCGGAAATATTCCAGATGCATCATTACTTCGTCACCGAAGTGCTCGTACATGTGCTGCACTAGCTTCAATTCTGGGTCATAGGGAAAGAGGGTTTGCAGATAAGTCAAAGACGGATCGACGTTGCGGGCATGCAAGGTTGTGTGGTTCCAGGTGAATTCGGCCAGCAACGTCTTTTTGCCAGTTTCCTCAGCAGGCTTGTGATAAGTGACGGTGCCGCCAAATTCCGTCACTAACTCCTGAAACAGCTCCATCGACGGTTCTGCAACCATCAGCAAAGCCGCGTGACAGCCTTCGGGTAAGTAGTCTCTCAAGCCCGCAAAGTAGCTCGGAACCGGCGCGGCATGAATGCTGATCAGCTTTTTGATCAGGCCATCGGTGTCGCCCAGGGCTTGACCAAAGCGGGCAGCGGTCATGAAATCGTTGAACGTGACAATGACTTCGGCCCAGGGATATACCGGCCCGAGGGGAATTTCTAATTCGGTAATGATGCCGTTAGTGCCATAGGCATGATTAACCTGTTGGACGTCGTCGCCACGCAGTTCCAGTACCTGCGGTTCATCTTCCAGCGTGACCACGCGTACTGCATTCAGGTTGCCGCGATCGCGCAGCTGCCCGTACATGATGGAGCCAATGCCCCCGCTGCCCCCGCCAATGAAGCCCCCAATAGTCGCCGTGCGATAGGTCGAGGGATACATGCGAATTTCCCAGCCCTGGGGCTGAGTGATTTTGTCGATCGCTGACAACTTAGCCCCCGCCTCGACACAGGCCATCCCCGGCTTGACCCACTTCACTGCATTGAGGCGACTTAAGTCGAGAATGACGCCGCCCTCCAGCGGAATGCACTGTCCATAATTTCCGGTTCCGGCACCCCGCACCGTCAAGGGAACTCGCTCAGCCACACAGGCTCTGGCCACGGTCAAAACCTCGGCTTCTGACTTCGGTCGCACCACAATGTCGGCTGTTTTCTCCGCCAATTGCGTCTGCAAGATGGGGCTGAAGTAGTAATAGTCTTTGGACAGCTTTTCGACCTGGTGGCGATCTCGAATTACTTCCAAGTCACCCAAGGTTTCAACAAACTGATTCCAATCCACATTTTGAGGAGCCATGGCAGTCATGCTTTTCTGAGGTCGAGGGCAGGTTACGCAGCCAATACCCATCTAGCTAACGGGTTGCTGACCGTAGTGTTGCACAATTTTTAGGGTTATGTGCCACTGTGAGCGACAAGCCAAAGGAAGGGCTTTAGCAGCGATGCCAGCGGTTGCGAGGGAAACGGTGGCTCCTACTTTGCGATCGCCTCCAGCTTGCTAAGCGACGAAACTGACTGTGTAGAGGCAGGCTCCACTACAAAACTAACGAGCCACAATTTCAGTACCGATTGAAGACAAGGAGATAACTAGTCACCCCAAAAAAGGAAATGCAAATGCTGCCCGTCATCGAGTGAATAGAACATATGTTTTTGATGGCAATATTTTACTTGAATGACATGGGCAAGTTGTCAAATTTTCTCTTCAATCGCAAAATATTTTTCCGTCTCGAATATTCTCATCGAGCTCAATTTTTCCGGTGACGATACCAGCTAAAAGTCGGCCCGGTCACCTAATTCCGTTGAACCATTTTGGATCCGACAGTGGCAAAATGTCTGGATAGTTCAAACGCACTCCTGAGCGAACTGTTGTCTTTGATACTTTTTGGGATCGACCCGACTGAAGTGAGTGACGATCGCCTGAAAGTCCTTCTGGATAAGAGGTTTAAGTGGTTTAATGGGTCGGATTAAGGAGATCGTAAATTGAATTTGCAAAACTTTATTGGCCGATCTTTTAAAGTTTTTTAGATTTCATATTTAATCCACAGTTATTGAAAATGATTCCACAGACTTTTCCACAGCTTGCTACGAGGTTTAAGGGGTTTCTGGAAAACTGTGGATTAAGGAAAAATTGCTTTCCACACTGTGGGAAAAATCCCCAAAAACGGGGATCGCTAGAGACAGTTGGATGAAAGCCTGATTACTTCGTTTTCGCGATCCTCCACAAGCAGGTCTACCGTTTTTTTTCAACATTGACACGGTTTTGCAGAGTAGGCAGAATGATGCCCACTGGAAAACGTAAGCGCCTGTGAATTCAGCGGCTGAACCCCTCGACTGGTAAGCGAGTGGGCAAGAGTTTTGAGTTCATGGAGGTGCGTTTTTCCTGTGTTTGCCGATTGGATATGGTGTCAAAGGAGGAATGGATGAGCGGCCCCATGGTTAGCTTATTGGTGGAAGTCCCTGAGGAACTCCACGAATCGCTTCAGTGTTATCTCGATTCTCATCCGGCCTGGAGTCAGCAACGAGCGTTCTGCGCTGCGTTATCGCTTTTCCTGATGCAGAATGGCAGCTGCGATCGCCGCGTCAATCGTATCTACCTCGATACGTTGTTTGACTTTGCGGCTTAAATTAGTTCAACTCCGGCGGGAATTGTCAGCATGGGCTGCAGTTCCCGCCAATTTTTTGACTGAAATTTGATTTGATTGAACGTTTTTTTGAGAGGGTGCGATCGCTCACTTTGCTGCTGGAGCCCCCTCAGTACTGCTTGCAAGCAGCGGTTTAAGACGGATTCGTCGCCAGCGGGTTTGTTAAAGTGAGCGAGCACAAATCGTTTTAGCAGTTCTCTGTACCGGGAAATTCCCATAGCGAGAGCGTAGCTATGAACGGGGCGAATCTTCCGATCGATTAAGAGACTATCGTGACGATTCGCGGGTTAATTACGTGAGGTTCTTGTCGTTATGTCCGCGAGTGAGTCTGGGCAAGCGTCGGCTCAAGTCTTATGGGCCAAGGTCGTGGGGTTGGGTTTGGTGCAGGGGGCGATCGCGCTG